>NZ_JBEYFS010000018.1:0-79219 GCF_040634475.1 Streptomyces sp. NPDC007095 | reverse complement strand
ACCTTCACTTTGGTGTGCGTGTCGGAGTCGGTGAAGGTCGCGCACGCGGTGGCGGTCTTCTCCAGGTCCGTCAGCACGGTCTTCGAGGTCGTGCCCTGCCCGGCCTGCCCGGCCGCGTCAGCCGGGCCGGTCTCCGGCTGCTGGCCCGGAGGGCGTCCCGTTCGCAGCCAGGCCGGTTGCGCCGGACCGCCGGGGGCGCCCGCAAGGCGGTACCCCGTCGCTCCCGCTGCCGCACACCCTTCGCCGCAGGCCCCCCTCGGCGCGCGCCCTCAGTCGGGCAGGGCGAAGCCCAGTGCCGCGGCGGCCTCCGCAGGCGTCGGCTGCGCCCAGTGTTCCGCCATCGCCTGGTTGGAAGACAGCGAGCGCAACTCCGCACGGTCGAGGTAGAGCATGCCGTCCAGGTGATCCGTCTCGTGCTGGACGATCCGCGCGGGCCACCCCGTGAACACCTCGTCGATCGCCCGGCCCCGCTCGTCCAGCGCCGTCAGCCGCACCTCGGCGTGCCGGGCCACCACGGCCTGCCACCCCGGCACGCTCAGACACCCCTCGAAGAACACGGCCCGCCCCGCGCCCACTCCCTCGTACGACGGGTTCACCAGCACCCGGTACGGCTGCGGCACCCGCCCGCGCACCGCCCGCACCTCCTCGGAGACCGGCGCCGGATCCTCGATGACCGCGATCCTCAGGGGCACGCCGACCTGCGGTGCCGCGAGCCCGACGCCCGGCGCCGCGTGCATGGTGGCGCGCAGGGCGGCGACGAAGCGGGTCAGGAGCCCCCGGTCGAGCTGGCCGGCGAAGGGCTCGGCGGGGCGGCGCAGCACCGGGTCCCCGGCGGCGACGATGGGCAACGGGCCTTCATGGGCGAGGAGTTCCTCGACCAGGTCGCTCAGGGGGCGAGAGGCGCTGGGGTCACGTTCGGATGCCATCGCGTCAGGATGCCAAGACGGATCGCGTCAAGCGAGGCGGCGCCAGGGGCATCTCCCCGGTCCCCACGCTTCCGTGCGTGTGACTCACACCACAGGACGCCCCGGGAACTCGACGCCGACGCGCCCCGACCTCTGGACCACCACGGACCACTCCAGGCCGAGAGCCCAACTCCCTGGCTCACGACCCGAGTCGACACCCGTCCCTGTCCCCGTCCCCCCTCCTGTCCCCGCTTCCGTCCGCATTCCCATCCCCGTCCGACCGGAGAAGCCCGCCCATGTCCACCGCTCCCACGACCACGACGGACGAGTCCCCCGAACCCGTCGCCCCGGCCCCCGCCAGAAAGGCACCGCTGCGCCCCCTGATCCTGCGCCTGCACTTCTACGCGGGAATACTCGCCGCCCCGTTCCTGCTGGTCGCGGCCCTGACCGGCCTCCTGTACGCCGCCTCGTACCAGGCCGAGAAGATCGTGTACGCGCATGAGCTGACGGTCCCGGTCGGCGACCACAAGCTCCCGGTGTCCGAGCAGGTGGCCGCCGCCCGCAAGGCCCACCCGCAGGGCGTGGTCTCCGCCGTACGACCGTCGCCGGAGACGGACGCGACGACCAGGGTGCTGCTCTCCGGCGTCCCTGGTGTCGGCGAGGGCCACACGCTCGCGGTGTTCGTCGACCCGTACACCGCGAAGGTGCGCGGTTCGCTGGAGCAGTACGGCTCCACCGGCGCGCTCCCGCTGCGCACCTGGATCGACGAGTTCCACCGTGACCTGCACCTAGGCGAGAACGGCCGCCTCTACAGCGAACTCGCCGCGAGCTGGCTGTGGGTCATCGCGGCCGGCGGGCTGGTGCTGTGGTTCGCCCGGCGGCGAGCCCAGCGCAAGGTGCGGGGCACCTCCGGGCGCCGCCGCACCCTCGGTCTGCACGGCACCGTCGGCGTGTGGGCGGCGGCCGGGTTCTTCTTCCTCTCGGCGACCGGACTCACCTGGTCGACCTATGCCGGTGCCAACATCGACGAACTCAGGACCTCGCTCGGCCAGGCGACCCCTTCGGTGTCCGCGTCGGTGGCGGCCGGCGGCGAGCACGCGGGCCACACCGGCACGGGGCCCGACGGCACCACGGCGACCACACCGCCCCAGGACCTCGACAAGGTCCTCGCGGCCGCCCGCGCCGAGGGGCTCGGCGACCCCGTCGAGATCGTCGTACCCGCCGACGCCTCCACCGCGTACGTGGTCAAGCAGGTCCAGCGCAGCTGGCCCGAGAAGCAGGACTCCGTCGCCGTGGACCCGACGACCGGCGAGGTCACCGACGAACTCCGCTTCGCCGACTACCCGCTGCTCGCCAAGCTGACCCGCTGGGCCATCGACGCCCACAGCGGCGTCCTCTTCGGTCTCCTCAACCAGATCGCCCTGATGGCCCTCGCGCTCTGCCTGGTCCTGCTGATCGTGTGGGGTTACCGCGTGTGGTGGCAGCGTGGCCGTGCCTCCGCGTTCGGCCGCCCCATACCCCGCGGCGCCTGGCAGCAGGTCCCGCCGCAGATCCTCGTCCCGCTCATGGCGGCCGTCGCCGTGCTCGGCTACTTCGTCCCGCTGCTGGGCATCCCGCTCGCGGTGTTCGTCGCCGTGGACGTCGTCCTCGGCGAGATCGCGTACCGCCGTGGCAAGCGCACCCATGGAGGCCAGGTAGCGTGATCAGGTAGGGGAACGCCGGAGGGAGACGGACATGGCGCAGCGCAACCGCGAGGACCCGCACCGGCCTTCCAGGCGTCGTGGGCAGGGCGAGTTGGAGAGCCAGGTGCTCGGCGCACTGCGCGAGGCAAAGGCCCCGGTGACCGCCGCCTGGGTGCAGGAACGACTCGGCGGCGACCTCGCCTACACCACCGTCGTCACCATCCTGACCCGGCTGCTCGCCAAGGACGCGGTGGCCCGCGAACGACGCGGACGCTCCTTCGTGTGGCGGCCCACCGCCGACGTCGCGGGCCTGGCCGCGCTCAAGATGCGCCGGCTTCTCGACGGCGAGAGCGACCGCGAGGCCGTCCTCGCCAGTTTCGTCACCGCGCTGCCGCCGGACGACGAACAGGTCCTGCGCGCGCTCCTGGAGACGGCCCACGCGACGGACAGGGCCGCTGCGTCAGATGGGTCCGATGTGTCAGACGGTGCCGATGCGTCAGAGGGTGCCGATGCGCCAGACGAGGCTGATACGGAGGACGGGGCCGATGTGGTGGATGGGACCGACGGGACGCCCGGCGATACGGAAGACTGATGTCTCATGGGGGTCTTCGTCTTTCTGCCGCTCGTCCTGCCACTCAGTGCCTGGCCGGTGGCACGCCTCGCCGAACTGCATCTGCATCCGCGTACGGCCACCCGGCTGCTGACGGCGGTCGCCACCGTCATGGCCCTGTGCAGCACACTCTGCCTGGCCCTGCTGATGGTCGTCGGGACCGCGCAACTGCCCGGCAACCCGCTCCCGGACGGCTGGTCCGACGCGGAGGTCCGTGCGGCCGTGCCGCACGACGAGATCGCGGGCAAGGCGGCGATCCCGGCCCTGGTCCTGGTCCTCGCGGTCTGCACGCGCACCCTGTGGCGCCACCGCCGGGTCACCCAGCGCGCGCGGCGGGCGCTCGCCGGACTGCCCGGCCGTTCCGTGGTCGTACTCCCCGAGGAGAAGCCCTACGCCTACGCCCTCCCCGGCGGACGCCGCGACCGCGTGGTGGTCACCACGGCCCTGCTGCGCGGCCTCACCTCGCCTGAGCGCCGTGCCCTGTTCGCGCACGAGCGGGCCCACCTGACGGCCGCTCACCACCGCTACCTGCTCGCCGTACGACTCGCGGCGCGCGCCAATCCGTTCCTGCGACCGCTGCGTACGACCGCCGTCTACACCACGGAGCGGTGGGCGGACGAGGACGCGGCCCGGTCGGTCGGCAGCCGCACGGTGGTGGCGCGGGCGATCGGCAAGGCCGCCCTGCTGCCGGGCGGGGGCTCGGTGCCGGCGTTCGCCGCGTTCACCGGCTTCGCCGGATTCGCGTCCGCGGGCCCTGTGCCGCGCCGGGTCGCCGCCCTGCTGCGCCCCGCTCCGGTGGCCCGCAGCTGGCCGTCCGTGTTCACGTCCGTGGGGCTGGCCGCCTGGGGCGCCGCGGTCGGCACCCTCGTCTCCGCGATGTCGTCGGCGAACTCGGCCGTGACGATGGTCCTGATCCTGCACGCGGCCACGCCGCTGTAGCTCCGCCACCACGCGCTGTAGCTCCGCCACCACGCCGCTGTAGCTCCGCCACCACGCCGCTGTAGCTCCGTCACGACCCCTCTGCGACTCCGCCACTACTCCTCGGGGTTCCTACAGACGTGTAGAAAGAACATAGGTGGCACGGGAACTCGTTTGCGAACAAAATCGTTTTCCAGGGCACAGACCGACCCAGAGGAGCGCTTCCTTGTCCGCCAGACCGACGGACCCTCCGGGACACAGTCCCGGACCACCCCGCCTGATTTCTCTTGATCGCGGCACACAGCGGGGTGGTGTTCGATGAGTGCCGCACTCGGCCTGCTGGCCGTCCTCGTCCTGACCGCGGGCACCGGCTATTTCGTCGCCCAGGAGTTCGCGTACGTCGCCGCCGACCGCCTCGCGCTCGCGCGGGAAGCGGCAGCGGGCGACCGAGGGGCCACCCGTGCCCTGAAGGTGCTGGAGCGGCTGTCCTTCATGCTGTCGGGCGCCCAGCTCGGCATCACCGTGACCGGTCTGGTCGTCGGTTTCCTCGCCGAGCCGTCCGTGTCCGCCCTGCTCACGCCCGTCCTCACCGCGATCGGCATCCCGGACGGCGCGGTCACCGGCATCTCGGTGGTCCTGGCCTTCGCGTTCGCGACCGTGCTCCAGATGGTGCTGGGTGAACTGGCCCCCAAGAACCTGGCCCTGGCCGTCCCGGAGCGCCTCGCGAAGGCCCTGGCGAGCTCCACGCTCGCGTATCTGAAGGTCGTCGGCCCGGTCGTACGGCTCTTCGACGGCGCCGCCGACAAGCTGCTGCGCGAGGTCGGCATCGAGCCCGTCGAGGAACTCCACCACGGCGCGACCCTCGAGGAGCTCGGTCATCTCATCGGCGAGTCGCACGAGCACGGGCAGCTGCCGCGCGAGACCGCCGATCTCCTCGACCACGCCATGGAGTTCTCCGACCGCACCCTCGACGAGGTGATGGTGCCGCGCGCCGACGCCGTCTTCGTCCGCAAGGACGCGACGGCCACGGAGGCCGTCCAGCTGATCGCCAAGCACGGACACTCGAACTACCCCGTCCTCGGCGACCACCCGGACGACATCACCGCCGTCCTGGGCGTACGCGAGCTGATGCGGCTGCCCGCCGACCGGCTCAGCCGCACGACGGCCGGCGCGCTCGGCCGCAGACCCCTGCTGCTGCCCGACACCCTGTCGCTGCCCGAGGCCGTGGCACAGATGCGGGCGTACGACGACGAGTTCGCCGTCGTCCTCGACGAGCACGGGGGTGTGGCGGGCGTCGTCACCTACGAGGACATCGCCGAGGAACTCGTCGGCGACATCGCGGACGAGACCGACACCGTCAAGGAGATCGCCGTCGCCGACGGCGAGGGCTGGCTCGTCGACGCCGGCCGCCGACTGGACGAGGTCGCCGAGGCGACCGGCATCGACCTGCCCGAGGAGGACGACTACGGCACGGTGGCGGGGCTGATCGTCGACCGTCTGGGCCGCTTCCCCGCCATCGCGGACCGCGTCATCGTCGAACTGTCCGACGGAGGCCGCGTCTCGATCGACGTACAGGCCCTGGACCGCCACGTACCGGAACGGGTCCGCCTGGAACGCCTGCCGGCGAAGGACCGTACGGACGGCGTGCATGGCGTGCATGGCGTGCATGGCGTGCATGGCGTGGACGAGGTGGGCGGTACGGACCGTATCCACCGTGTGGACAGTGCGGAGGAGCAGGCATGAGCTTCTCGATGGCGCTCTTCGTGACCGTACTGCTGCTGATCGGCAGCGGGTTCTTCGTGGCCGCCGAGTTCGCGCTGGTCGCAGCCAAGCGGCACCGGCTGGAGCGGGCCGCGGCGGCCGGGCAACGCGGTGCCAGGGCCGCGCTGGCCGGAATGCGCGAGCTGTCACTGATGCTCGCGGGCGCCCAACTGGGCATCACCGTGTGCACGCTGGGCCTGGGCTCGGTGTCCAAGCCCGCGATCTCGCACGAACTCGACCCGTTGCTCCACAAGGCGGGCCTGCCCAGCGGCCTGAGCTACGGCGTGTCCTTCGCGCTCGCGATGTTCGTCGTCGTGTTCCTGCACATGGTGGTCGGCGAGATGGCCCCCAAGTCCTGGGCCATCTCGCACCCCGAGCGTTCCGCCATGCTGCTCACGCCGCCCTTCCGGGCCCTGACCCGGGCGGTGCGCCCGCTGATCGTGGGGCTGAACAAGGTGAGCAACGCGCTGGTCCGGCTCTGCCGGGTCACTCCGCGCGACGAGCTGGCCTCGGTCCACAACCGCGAGCAACTCACCCACCTCGTCGAGGAGTCGGAGCGGCTCGGGTTGATCAGCAAGGAGGACTCCGAGCTGATCACCAGCTCGCTGACCGAGCCGCAGCACCCGGTCGGGGACCTCCAGATCCCGGCCGACCGGATCACCTCGGTCCCCGCTGACGCGGCGATCGACGCCGTACTGGGCGTCGCCGGGGACAGCGACCGCACCCGCCTGCTGGTCCGCGACGGCGTCATGGTCCTCGGCTCGGTGCACGCCCGTGACGCGCTGGTCGCCCGCGCGCAGGGCCGGACCGCGGTCGCCCGCGACCTGGCCAGCCCCGTCCCGGAGCTGTCACCGCACGACACGGTCGCCCACGCCGTCGGACAGCTCCGCCTGCACCGAGCCTCCCTCGCCGTCGTACGCGACGACACGGGGCGGCTGACCGGCCTGGTCAGCCTGGACGATCTGCTGGCACGGCTGATGGAGCCGCGCGCGGCGTGACACGGCTGAGGCCGGGTGCCGTCGCTGTGGCCGGTCACCTCGATGACCCGCCACGGCGCTCCGGCACCCGGCCTCTTCGTCGTGCTCTCGGCCACGTTCACGGCCTCGGGAGACGTTCACGCCCTCGGGCGACGTGCGTGCCCTCGGGAGACGTTCACGTCCTCAGCGGGCGGTCACACCCCAAGGGGCGGCCGCACCCTCAAGGGCGGTCACACCTGCTCGAAGTCGCCCGCGAGCGCGGAGGCGATCCGCAGGTGCGACTCGGCCTCGTCGTGACGCCCCTGGCGCTGGAGCGTGCGCCCCAGCATCAGCCGGGCGTAGTGCTCCACCGGGTCACGCTCGACGAGCGCACGCAACTCGGTCTCGGCGCGGCGCAGTTGGGCCGAGTGGTAGTACGCGCGGGCCAGCAGCAGCCGTGGTCCGGTCTGCTCCGGCACCTCGTCCACAAGGCCGCCCAGAACGCGCGCCGCTCCGGCGTAGTCCTTGGCGTCGAAGAACAGCTGCGCCCGCTCCCAGCGCTCCGCGGCCGTCCCCTGGTCGTAGTACTTCGTGTCCACTGCTGACCTCCTTCGAGTGCCAGAACCTCACCTGATGGTTGAATATTCCAGCACCTCGCCCGTGGGCGTCATCCGTCGGCCAGCTCCGCGTTGGCCCGCTCCGTCACCAGGGTCAGCACGCGCCCTGCCGTCGCAAGGTCCTCGGCCGGGATGCCCGCGTACAGCCGGGCCGCGATCGCGTTCCCGGCCGTGCGGATCTCCTCGAACACCTCACGGCCGTGCTCGGTGAGCGACACCAGCGAGGTGTCCGTCTCCGTCAGCAGCTTGAGGGCCGTCAGCTCCGTGACGGTCTCCTCGGCCGCCGACTCCTCGATCTTCAGTGCCCCGGTCAGCCGCCCCACGAGCCGGTCGCGCTCGACGGTGCCGCCCTGGTCCGAGACGGCCCGCAGTGCCACCGACTGGTTGAAGGTGCTTCCGACACGCGCCAGCACAGCCTCCAGGGCTGCGCGGCTCGCGTAGTGGGCCAGTCCTATGACCTGGCCGCCGACCGGGGGAGTGGGAATGCTCATGGCTGCTCCTCGTCAGGATGTGTGTCGAGATGTGTGTCGAGAGATCCATCGATCGGTGCATCGCTCGGCGCATCGAGCGGTACGTCGAGCAGGGTCGCCAGCTCGCGGCTGAACGCCTTCGTGCGATCGCCGCCGAGCCCGCCGAGCGGTTCCAGGAGCTGCTCCAGCAGCCCCTGGACCACCCCGATCGCGCGCCGCGCGACCTCGCGCCCGTCCGCCGTGAGCGACAGCCGGATCGCCCGTGGATCGGCGGGATCGCGCGTCCGGTCGACGACACCGGCCGCCTCCAGGGCGCGGGCCAGCTTCGAGACGTACAGCGGTTCGAGTCCGGTGTGATCGGCGAGTTGACGCTGGCTCGGCCGCCGCCCGGTCCTGTGCATCCCGTACAGCGACGCGACCAGCGAGTACTGGGCATGGGTCAGACCCAGCGGCGCGACCGCCCGATCGACGGCCACGCGCCACTTCGTGGACAGGCGCCAGACGAGAAAGCCGGGGGTCGCGTGCTCGGATGTCGAACTCATGAGAAAAACCATACATGGCTACTATGTCCATGGCTACTATTTCGCGCTGTCCCCGACCAACGCCCTACCGGCCTCCGCCCGTAGCCCTGGGACCGCACCGACTCCGGCCCGAGTATCCCCGTTCGGGGGAGTCCGGGGGAGCCCAGGGGAGGGAGGACGGCCTGACGGACGGTCCCCGACGGGGCTAGGTTGTGGGCCATGAGCAATCTTGATCGCGAGGCGGTTCCCGCGCTGTGCGGTGGCCGCGGTTTCGTGGTGGCCGAGCCGGTGCGTGAACTCCTCAGTCCCCGTCGGGTCAAGCTCGGCGAGTCCACCGAAGTCCGCCGCCTGCTGCCCAACTTGGGCCGCCGCATGATCGGCGCGTGGTGCTTCGTCGATCACTACGGGCCCGACGACATCGCCGACGAGCCCGGTATGCAGGTCCCACCGCACCCGCACATGGGACTCCAGACCGTCAGCTGGCTCCACGAGGGCGAGGTGCTGCACCGCGACTCCACGGGCAGCCTCCAGACGATCCGCCCGCGCGAACTGGGCCTCATGACGTCCGGAAAGGCCATCAGCCACTCCGAGGAGAGCCCCAAGTCGCACGCCCGCTTCCTGCACGGCGCGCAGCTGTGGGTCGCCCTCCCTGACAGTCACCGCCACACCGACCCGCACTTCGAGCACCACGCCGAGCTGCCCCTCGTCACGGCCGCCGGCCTCAAGGCCACGCTCATGCTGGGCACCGTCGACGGCACGACCTCGCCCGGCACGACGTACACCCCGATCGTCGGCGCCGACCTGTCCCTCGCGAGCGGCGCCGACGTACGACTGCCGCTTGAGCCCGACTTCGAGTACGCCGTCCTGTCCATGTCAGGTGAGGCGCACGTCGACGGCGTACCGGTGCTCCCGGGCTCCATGCTCTACCTCGGCTGCGGTCGCACCGAACTTCCCCTGCGCGCCGAGTCGGACGCGTCCCTCATGCTCCTGGGCGGCGAGCCGTTCGAGGAGGAGCTGGTCATGTGGTGGAACTTCATCGGCCGGTCCACCGAGGATATCGCAGAGGCCCGTTCGGACTGGGTGACGGGCTCCCGATTCGGTGAGGTGGTGGGGTACGACGGGGCTCCACTGCGCGCTCCCGAACTCCCGCCTGTACCACTGAAACCGCGCGGAAGGGTGCGCTGACCTGGGGTTCCAGCGCTAGTGCAGGCCTCTTGCGGGACACGGCTGTCCCTGCTCGACACCCCGTTTTCCCGAGGGGCCGGTCGCTCCTGCGAAGTCCGTCGACGGACAACGCCGCGTTCTCATGTCTGGCCATCTGTGGGCGGGTTCAGCCAGCCTGATGCTGACCCAGCGCTGACTTCCTGACGGAGCGTCAGTGGCATGGCGCTGGTGTCGCAGCTGTTGGAGCGTCCGTCCCGGAGCTGCCGCTCGAGTGTAGGCCAGGCCGATGCTGACGGTGACGCTCGGCCAACTGCCGGCAGATGCGGGTGGCGGTGGTGCCGGAGGTGAACATGTGCACCAGCGGTCCGTCCCCGCTCGTGGTGACGGGGGGCACCGGCTACATCCCCGCAGGTCAGCGAAGTGCCAACCGCCACAGACCACACCGGGCTCAAACTCGCGAGCAGGGCTCCAGCGATCTCGGCATCCCGTACTTCCGGGAGCACGACGGCAGTTGGGGCTACGTCTTCGGCGACTCGTGGACGGGGATGCAGCAGAGCGGCGACTGCATCGGCTCCCCGGTGATGCTGAACCAGGCGAGCTTCGACGCCTCCGGCGCGACACCGATCTCGTTCACCCGGGCGCAGCCGACCGGCGGCCAGGCCGGCCAGCTGCCGCGGGCCCGCGGACCTGGGACGCGGCCGTGGTCCCGAGCCGGTCGCGGACCTGGCTCCGGAAGGCGTCATATGGGCGCGGCGGCCCGAGACTGGGGTCACGTCAACGACGACGGATCTTCCATCGCGCTGTGCCTTGACCGCGTGTTCGCCGTGGGGCAGTGCTAAAAACGGCCAGGCCATCTACATGGCCGAAACGGCAGGTGGGCCGCAGGGCATTACTGAAGGGACGGAATCCATCATTATCACGTCATTGGACACATCTTTTTTCCATCATCTGTGCCGCCAGTACGCTACGTCGCCACGACCCGCGCACGCGCGGATGGCGATTCTGCTGCGTGCGGCGGAGTTCGCCGACCAGCGAGCTGCCAAGATCGCGCAGACCATCAGCTCGGAGTCGGGCAAGACCATCACCGAGGCCACCGGCGAGGCGGCGCGATCCGGAGACCTGATCCGTCTCGAGGCCTTCGAGGGCACCCAACTCTACGGTGAGACTCTGCCGTTGGACGCCAGCCGTGGCACCTGGCTGGACAAGGTGGGCTTCACGCTGCGTCAGCCGTGCGGTGTCGTGGTGGCCATCACGCCGTTCAACTACCCCGCACTGCTCGTGCTGCACAAACTGGCGCCCGTGCTCGCGGCGGGCAACGTGGTCGTCCTCAAGCCGGCCACCGCGACACCGCTGACCGCGCTGGAGCTCGCCGCCGGCCTCGGCCCGACGGCCGGTGAAGACGACGGTCGCGCCTTCCGCTGCGGCGGCCCGCACGATGCCCGCGCCGACTCCCCGGCCGCCGCCGTTGACGAGGACGACTCCGTCCTCAAGCAGTCCCATGAGAGTGCTGTGTCCCTTTCAGCCCTGGCGGCGCTTGGCTGCGGCCTGCAGTTCCTGGCGCAGTCGCTCGGGGTCCCATTCCTCGGCCACGGCCTGCCGGAGGGTGTCCGCCTGGGAGGGCGGGGCGAGACCGGCCACCGGCGGGTCGAGGTCGAGGTTGGTGGGGAAGGGGTAGCCCTCGGCGGTGGCCGCGATCACGCGGCGCAGCCAGTCCTCCGAGACACCCTCGGACTTGCGGCGCAGCAGCACCGGGAACAGCGCGTTCGTCATCGCCTCGCGGTCCACCGTCTCCATGGCGCGGCCGAAGGCGGAGGAGATCTGCAGCAGATTGGCCATACGCCTGATGTCGGCCGAACGGTTGTGCCCGGCGGCGTGGAAGAGCGCCGGGTTGAAGAAGACCGCGTCGCCCTTCTCCAGGGGGAGTTGGACGTGGTGGACGTCGAAGTACTCGACGAACTGCGGGAGTCGCCAGGCGAGATAGCCGGGCTCGAATTTCTGCGAGTGCGGCAGGTAGAGGGTCGGGCCGGACTCGACGGGCATGTCGCAGTGGGCCACCGCGCCCTGCAGGGTGAGCACCGGCGAGAGGCGGTGGACGTGCGCCGGGTAGGTCGCGGCGCGCGCCTGGGAGAGGAAGCCGAGGTGGTAGTCGCGGTGGACGTTCTGCGCCGCGCCGCCCGGGTTGACCACGTTGACCTGTGAGGTCACCTGGTAGGCGGGGCCGAGCCAGGCCTCGGCGATCAGCTCCAGGATGTCGTTGGCGTAGTAGTCGGCGAACGCCTCGGGCGCCCGTACGGCCACCTTGTCCAGGGCGTTCCAGACGCGGTCGTTCGCACCGGGCTTGGCGAAATGGTCGCCGCGGGCCGCGCCGCTCGCGCGCTCCTTCTCGATCAGTGCGCGGAAGGCGTCGGAGGCCCGGTCCACGACGGCAGCGTCCGGGAAGGCGCCCTTGAGGACCACGATGCCGGGCCCGTCCAACAGAGCCCGGATCAGCTCGTCCTGCACGCTCCGACGGCCCTCCGGGGAGGTCGCCAGAGACCGGAGCCGATCGCTGTCGTAGAGCGGGACGTTCTGTTCGATCCGCTCGGCCGAGAGGTGGTCGGCGGGGTCGGTGCGCTGCTCCACGAGCGAGCGGAACACGTCGAGATCGCAGTCCGCCTCGGTCAACCAAGTCCGCGATCCTGCGGCTATGGGAGACATCCGGGTCCTTTCGCAGTCCGTGTATTTCTGCCAGTCTTGAGAACCCGAACCCATCATTCAATGCTTATCAGTGCATCAAAAATCCATCATCGGCATTTGGGATCAGTCATGCGACACCGCTACCCGATCAGGGAAATCGCCCGTCAGGCCGGACTGAGTACGGCCACGGTCGACCGCGTCCTCAATCAGCGGGGCAACGTGACGGAGAGCACCATCAGGGAGGTGCACGAAGCCGTCAAGGATCTGGACCGTCAGCAGAGCCAGGTCCGGCTCGGGGGCCGCACCTTCATGATCGACATCGTGATGCAGAGCCCGGAGCGGTTCTCCACCGCGGTACGGGACGCACTCGAAGCCGAACTGCCCTCCCTGCATCCCGCTCTCGTGCGCTCGCGCTTCCACTTCCGTGAGACCTGCCCTCCCGCCGAACTGATCGGAACCCTGGACAAGATCGCGAAGCGTGGCACGCAGGGCGTGATCCTCAAGGCCCCCGACGAGCCGGAGATCGCGGCCGCGGTCGGCAGGCTGGTCGCGGCCGGCATCCCCGTCGTCACCCTGGTGACCGACCTGCCTCACAGCGCACGCCTGGCGTATGTCGGCATCGACAACCGCGCGGCCGGAGCCACCGCCGCCTACCTCCTCGGACAGTGGCTGGGCAAGCGGCCCGGCAACGTGCTCACCACCATCAGCCGCGGCTCCTTCCGAGGCGAGGAGGAACGCGAGATGGGCTTCCGCAGCGCGATGCGCCTCGCCGACCCCAGACGATCCCTGGTGGAGGTCACCGACAGCGACGGCCTGGACGCCACCCAGCACGATCTCGTCCTGGAGGCGCTCAAGCGGGACGAGGGCATCATCGCCGTGTACTCCGCGGGCGGGGGCAATCTCGCCACCCTTGGTGCCTTCGACGCGCTCGGGCGGGAGTGCGAGGCGTTCATCGCCCACGACCTCGACCACGACAACACCCGCCTGCTGCGCGAGCGCCGCCTGTCCGCGGTCCTCCACCATGACCTGCGCCAGGACATGCGCCGCGCCTGCCAGATCATCATGCGCGCCCACAAGGCACTCCCCGACGACGGACCGTCGCTGCCCTCGGCCATCCAGGTGGTCACACCGTTCAACATGCCACCAGGTGCTCCGTCCGTGCCGGTCGTCGACTGAACCCCGCTGTCAGCCTTCGCTCGGGTGGCGACCGAGGCGAAATGGTTCCTCACACGAAGCGATGGCCTGTACGGGACGACACCGTGCGCCAAGTCGCCCCACCGTCCGCGCCGAATCTTTCACCTACGTCGAGACCCGATGCGCCGATCGGGCCCCTGCACCGCGCGAAGCTCCGGTCCGAGGCGACGGAGGCCGTCGAGTGACGGCCGCGGCGCCCGCCATCCGCATCCGTTGACCAGCGCATGGGCGATTGCCGCGACCGCGTCTCGTCACGTCAGGGTGTGGTGGGTCCCAGGGCGGGCGGGGCGGCGTCGGCGGACGTCCCCCAGCCGGACGGTTCGGCGCCGACTGCAAAGGCGAGCGACCGCAGGCCTCGGAGCGACTCGGTCGTCAGATACGTACGGCTGTAGGAGGAACCGTCGACCCTCGCCGACTGGATGTACCGGTCACGGTCCGAGGTGCCCGTCGCCGTCACGGTCAGGGCGCCCCGCGGGTAGTAGCGCCGGTCGAGCGTCAGATCGACCCGCTCGAAGACGGGCGTGGACAGGCCCCAGGTGTCGTAGCCGGGCTGCACCGGGAAGATCCCGATGGAGGAGAGCACGTTCCAGGCGGACATCGTGCCGAGGTCGTCGTTGCCGGTCATGCCGGTCGGCGCGTCCGTGAACAAGGTCAGCGCGGCGTGCACCACATCGGTCGTCTTCCACGGCTGACCGGTCGACAGATACGTGTACGGGGCGATCAGGTCCGGCTCGTTCTGCGGGTTGTACTTGTCCGCGTTGTAGTAGTCGTACGGGCCGTTGACCCACACCTCTCGTGCGGTCTTCGCCGGGTCCTTCAGAAGCTGCTCGTACGCGAAGAACGAGTCGAGCCGGTCGTTGGCCGTCTGCTTGCCGCCGATCAGGTCGACCATGCCCGGCAGGTCCTGCGGCACGAGCCACTGGTACTGCCAGGACGTGCCCTCGTGAAAACCCTCGCTCAGGGCCGGGTCCGCCGGTCCGGTGAAGGAGCCGGAGGCGTCCCGCGCGCGGAAGAAGCCGGTCGAACCGTCGTAGATCTTCCGGTAGTTCTGGGACCGTGCGGCATAGCGTGCGGCGTCCGCGTCGTGGCCCAGATCCCGCGCCATCGCGCCGAGCATGGCGTCCGACAGGGCGTACTCCAGGGTCGCGGAGGCTCCGTGGTCGTAGTCCGAGTCGCCGGGCTTCGCGTGTGGGCGGTCCTTGACGTAGGGCGCGAAGCCGTTCGCGATGTACTCCTTGTTGGCCTCGCGGCCCACCGCGGGCGAATCTGCGGGAGGCACCCCGTCGGCATTCTTCTTCAGGGCGCGGTAGGCCCGCTCCTCGTATCCCTTGAGCAGGCCCTGCTGGTAGGCGTTGGTCAGGAACGGGGTGACCGGATCGCCGGTCATGATGTTCGTCTCGACCGTGCCGTAGCCCCACTTGGGCAGCCAGCCGCTGTCTTCGTCGATCTTGATGACGGAGATCGCCATGTCCCTGGCCTCACGCGGCGCGAGCAGGGAGAGGAGCTGCGACTGGGTGCGGTAGGTGTCCCACAGCGACCAGTTCTGGTAGTAGGTGAAGCCCTGTGCGCGGTGGACCCGCTGGTCCCAGCCGGTGTAGCGACCGTCGGCGTCGCTGCCGATGTTGGGCGCGAGGAACGACCGGTAGAGCGATGAGTAGAACGTGCGGCGCAGGGTGTCACCGCCGCCCTGGGCGCGTACGTCGTCCAGCCGGTCCTCCCACGTGCGGTGCGCCTGGCTCCGGACGGCGTCGAACGAACGGCCCCCCTCGGAGCGGAGGTTGAGGGCGGCGCCGCGGGCGTCCACGTACGAGAGCGCGGTGGTCGCTTCGACCGTCCGGTCCTTGGTCGTGTCGAAGCGGACGAAGGCGCCGTTGCGTCCCGCGCTCACGGATTCCTTGGAGCCCTCGGTGACGGTATCGCCGTTCCAGGTACCCGAAGTGGTGAACGGGCGGTCGAAGCGGGTGACCGTGTAGACGGTGTACGGCTTGGTGTCCTGGCAGAAGCCGCTGCCGGTGATGGCGGTGCGCACCGTGCGGTTGTCGAGGATCTCGACCTTGGTGGAGATCGTCCTGTGCAGCGACTGCCCCGCGTTGAGCAGGACGTTGGCCTTGTCCGTGGCCGGGAAGGTGTAGCGCTGCACCCCGGTCCGGGCGGTCGCGGTCAGCTCGGCCTCGATGCCGGTCTTCAGGTCGACCCGGTACGAGCCGGGGCTCGCCCGCTCGCTGTCGTGGCTGAACTCCGCCTCGTACTTGGCGTAGTCCGTCTCGGTGACGTCACCCGTGGTCGGCAGCACGGGCAGGTCGCCGCCCAGGCCGCAGCCGACGCCCGAGAGGTGGACGAGGGAGAAGCCGCGAATGTGATTCTGGGAGTAGTCGTAGCCGGTGTTGTGGCCGGTGTCCGGCGAGAACTGCACCATGCCGAAGGGCACGGCTGCTCCGGGGTAGGTGTTGCCTTCGTTCTCCGTTCCGATGAACGGGTTGACCAGATCGGTGAGCGGGGCGCTCGGCGGGACGGCCGCCTGAGCCGCCGGAACCGCGAGGGAGCCGCCGAGGAGGATGGTGGTCGCCACCACCATCCCCGTATCGCGCAGCCGTTGAGTCCATCCCATGGGCGGGAACGCCTCCTCGAAGCCTAGACAACGTTGTCAAGCACAGAGTGCGATCATTCTTCGTCGTGTACACGTAATCGTCAAGTACTCCGGGTGGGCGGGCAGTTCAGGTCCGCGCGGAGAAGGCCCACGGCACCCGCGCGAACCGTGCCTACCCGCGCCGACGCGGCATCGCTGGCACCATCCCGGAGAAAAGTGACCAGGTCCGCAGCCGCAAGAAGCTCGGTTCCCGCGGCGGTCGACCGCCGAAGTTCGACAAGACCGACTACACGGAACATCACGCGGTGGAGTGCGGGATCAATCGCCTCAAGCGCCACGAGACAGTGGTCTCGAGGTACGACAAACTCGCCGTCCGCTACGAAGCCGCAGTCACCGTCGCCGGCATCGACGAGTGGCTCTGGCGACGTTGAACGCGAGTGCCGCAACGTGGTCAGATACGCCCGTCGTAAGGACGAAGCTGTCGCCCCGGGAGATCCGTCGTGTCCTACTACCTGCTCACCGTGGAGAGCTCACATCGCACCGGCTTCGGCCTCCAGGTCAAACCCACCGTGCGGATCAAGGAGCTGGCGTCACGGGTGAAAGACCTGGACGTACCCATGCCGGGCGACAAGCTTCTGCTTCTCTTCCCGGGCGAAGGGACATGGCAGGCACCGCTGGCCGGGTTCGCCATCGAGGCATGGAGCCGGGACGGCGTCTACTACAGCCGCAGCAGCCCATCGGACCCGGAATTCACCCTCACCATAGGCGGCAACCGCGAAGCCCCAGATCTCCCCGTGGGCACAGAGATCTGGCTTGACGACACAGCCCCTACGGGAGGCCACCACACGAAAGGCTGGCGGCAGATCATCGAGGACATCACATCGGCGCCGTGGTGGCAGGCAGACCCGGGCACCATCGACCCGACTGTCCCGGATCGCTGAGGCCTTGTGGCCTCGGCCACCCGCGTCATGAAGGCCGAGCACTTTGAAAACGGCCGGCCGGAGCGCAGCAGCGCGCCGACCTGGGGACGTACGATCGGGCTTCCTTCGCTCTGGAAGGTGGTCTGTCCATGCCCGTGCCGAGCCTGCTCGCGGTTTTCGCGCACCCGGACGACGAGTCATTGTCGGCCGGCGGAGTGCTCGCCCGGCACGCGGCTGCGGGCGCGCGCACCGCGGTCGTCACGGCGACCTGGGCCGCGGACACCCCGCGGGCTGCGGAGTTGGCCGAGGCGCTGCGCATCCTCGGTGCCGGCAAGCCGCGGATGCTCGGCTACGCCGACGCGCGTGTACCGAACTCGGCCCCGGGCGGCGTACGGTTCTGCGATGCGCCGCTCGACGGGGCGGTGCAGCGGCTGGTGGCGCACATCCGGGAATTCCGACCGGACATCATGGTCACCCATGACGGGTATGGCGGGCTGACCGGTCACCCAGATCACGTCCACACCCATCGGGTGACCATGCTCGCTGCCCAAGCGGCAGGCCTTGGGCAGCTCTACCCGGATACTGGTGCCCCCTGGCAGTCGCGTGCCCTCTACCTGGCCACGCACCCGCACTCGGCCGTGCCGGCGCTGAGAGACGTGATCGGTGCACGCAAGGCGGTGTACAGCGTTCCGGACGAACAGGTCACCGTGACTGTCGATGTCGGCCCCTGGATGAAGCAGAAGATCGGCGCCGTACTCGCGCATCGCTCCGAGGTCGAGAGGGGAGCCCTGCCGGGGGTGATCGCCGGTCTTCCGCCGGATGCACGGGAGCGGCTGTTCGCCACCGAGTGGTACATCCGCCACGCCCCCATGACCGTGGCCGGAGCCCAGACGGAACTGACCGCCTGACCATGCGGTCCAGTCCGTGAAGCAGGCGGCCGGGCACGGCTGGACGCCCGGGCGCCAACGTGTGGAGTTGATCCCCTCGCCGATGGCGGCGCTGCGCGTGTCCGTCGGCCGCACCGGCCGGTTCCGGGTGCCGCCCGCCGCTGGGCCGGCAGAGCAGGTCAAGGCGGCCTCGTGCGACCGCGGGATCGAACGGTGGCAGCTGTATCTGACACAGGAGCAGATTGACTCCGTGGTGTACGGGGCGTGGCCGCGCCGGATGACCGGTTCCACCGGGGAGGGGCCGGGGCGTTGTGGAACCGGCTCGCTCATCAAGGTGATGCCCTCCCCGTTCCTTGGGGTCATGGCCGATTTCGTCTGATTTCCCGATGCATGATGGCAGCTCACCGCCGCCCGTTTTCCATATGTGCAGTGCATGGGAGTCCAGCTTGTCCGCACATGCCCGTCGCGCCCGGACCGTCATCGGATCCGTACTTGCCGCACTCGCTCTGGCTGCGAGGTGCACCACGCATACCGAGACGAGCGCACTCGGCCATCCGGAAGTGTCGACGGTTCCCCCGCGGAGCGTGTCCCCGTCGCCGGCCCTCACCGCGCGGGCGACGGAAGAACTGCGCGACCCCCCGCAGATCGTGAGCGCGAACGGACTGCTCAGGACCAGGATCGTCGTCGAACGCAAGAAGGTGCGCCTGGCAGGCCGCGATCTGTGGGCCCTGACGTACAACGGGATGTACATGCCGCCCACACTGCGTCTGCGGCCGGGGGACCGGATGGAGATCTCCTTCGAGAACAAGCTCGACCATCAGACGAATCTGCACGTCCATGGCATGCACGTCTCGCCCGTCGGCAATGCGGACAACATCTTCCTCAAGGTCGAGCCAGGGAAGACGTTCACCTACGAGTACACCTTTCCCAAGAGCCTGGAGCCGGGAACGTACTGGTACCACCCGCACCCGCACACGCTCTCCGCCGCCCAGACCGCCGGCGGCATGGCCGGCCTGATCGTGGTCGACGGCCTCGACGCGTATCTGCCCGCGCCGCTCCGCGGGATCACAGAACACGTCGTCGCGCTCAAGGACTTCCAACGCGTGGGCGACCAGATCAAAACCACGAATCTCAAGATCGGTTCACCCACGACCCGCACCGTCAACGGGCAGCTCAACCCGCGGATCCGGATCAGGCCCGGCGAGACCCAGCTGTGGCGGCTCGCGAACATCGGGGCCAACATCTTCTACAAAGTGACGCTGCCGGGCACCAAGTTCCACATCGTCGCCCAGGACGGCTACCCGGTGAACAGGGTCTATTCCGTCGACACCTTGGTCATCCCGGCCGGCGCCCGCTACGACGTGCTCGTACAGGGCCCGAAGGCCGGTGTGTCGGAACTGCGGACCCTGCCGTACAACTCCGGTAAGGCCGGAAACCAGTTCCCCCTGGCGACACTGGCCACGGTCCAGTCCGAGGGCGAACCGATGCGAGCCGCGGCCCTGCCCACAGCCTTCGCCCCGGTGGACGACCTCGCGAAGGAGGCCGTCGCGGGACGCAAGACGGTCATCTTCACGGAGAACAAGGCGGGCACGCTCTTCTACATCAACCACAAGCAGTTCGACCACAACCGCATCGACTACCGCTCCAGGCTCAACACCGTCGAAGAGTGGACGATCAAGAACGACAGCGACGAGATCCACTCGTTCCACATCCACACCAACGACTTCCAGGTGATGAGCATCAACGGCAAGCCGCAGGCCAACTACGGCTTGCAGGACACCGTCGACGTCCCGCCTCGCGGAAACATGGTCATCCGTATCCGGTTCCTCGACCATCCGGGCAAGACGGTCCTGCACTGCCACATCCTCAACCATGAGGACGCGGGGATGATGGCGGTACTCCAGATCGACAAGTAACCGCCCCGACCTCGCTCGTCCGTGGTCACCGGTCCGGTATGGGGCGGACGGTGAGGATCTGTTGTGCGTGTCCGACAGGGCCGTTGAGGTCGTGCAGGACGGTGCTGGTGAGGCCTTGGCCGGTGGGGCCGAAGGTGACCGTGGTGGCCAGGCCGGTCCAGTGGCCTTCGGGCTGGCGGTGGAGATGGACCGTCAGGTCGACGTTGGGGTACATCCAGGCGGTGGGCGGCTGTCGTACGGCGATGCCGTTGGCGGTGTCGACAAGGGCGAGGTAGGACGCGAGCGTGCTGCTGGGCTCGCCGGCGACGAGGGCGTGGCGGGTGGAGATCCAGGCGGTCGTACGGCCCGGCCGCGGTGGGGCGAGCGGGCGGACGTCCAGGGAGGCGATGTATCCGCCGGGCCACAGCGAGTCCATCGGCCACGGGGTGAGCGCCTGGGGAGGGGTGAGCCGGTCGTCGGGGCCGGCGGCGACGGCGGAGGTGTCGACGGTGGCGAGGAGCCACGCACGGGCACGGACCACGGGCCGGTCGGCGATGAGCACGACGGCTTCGATCAACTCGATGGTGCGGCCGGGGCGGATGGTCTCCACCCGGATCTCGCACTCGTCGAGGGCGAGACGGCCCAGGATGTCGTAGCTGATCCGGGCCGGCACCAGGTCGGTGTCCGGCCGCGCGGCCAGGTGGCGTTCGATGGCGTGGACGACGAGGCCGCCGAGCGGGCTGAAGTGCTGTTCGTCGGGGTCCCATGCCCCGCCCGTGTGGGCCGTCGGCTTGTAGCGGTGCTCGTCGATGCGCTCGTAGTAGCTGTCGGGGGCCGGGGTGCCGGTGTTCAACGGACGTTTCTCCTCGGGCGGTTCGCGGTGCTGATCACAGAATATTGAGCAGGACGACGTAGAGGGCGGTGCCGATGCCCACGCTCAGGATCGTGCGGCGGCCGAGGGCCAGGTGGACGCCGACGGTGACGGCGACCGCGAGCAGTGCGTACCCCGTTCCGTGCGGGTCGCGCGTGATCGTGCCGTGCAGGGCCGTCACGGCGAGGATCGTGAGGATGCCGACCGGCATCCACACCGACAGCTGCCGCACCATCGGCGAGCCGCGCAGGGTGCGCAGTACCGCGAACGGCAGGGCGCGCAGGGCGAGCGTGATGCTGAAGACGATCGCCAGGACGGCGATGAGATACGAGGTGCTAGGCATCGGAGGTCTCCTGGGCGGGTCGGCGAGTGGTGAGCGTGTGGCGCACCAGGAGCAGGCCGACGAACAGCAGCAGTGCGGTGAACATGGCGAGGCCCGGCGTCAGTACGAGTGCGAGCGCGGCGCCGGCACCGGCGAGCAGGACTGAGGGGAGTTCGCCGGGGGAGCGGAAGGCGTCCAGGGTGAGCACGGTGAACAGGGCGCACAGGGCGAACTCCAGGCCCTTGATCGGCGCGGGGAGCGCGGCGCCGAGAGCGACCCCGACCAGACCGCCGCCGACCCAGTAGCTCTCGCACGCGATCTGCATCGCCAGCAGCCGGGGTGCCGAGCGTTCCGCCTCGGGCAGGGAGGCGTTGACGGCGTATGCCTCGTCGATCACGGCGTAGACGGCGTACGCCTTCGCGACCGGGTGCTTGACCAGGTGCAGGGGGAAGGAGAAGGCGTAGAAGACGTACCGGAAGTTGACCACGAGGACGGTCAGCGCGACCGCGGCGAGCGGGGTGACAGGCTGTTCGGCAGCCCGGACTACTTCGTGCGCGTGGCCGTCGCGGACCTGTCCGCCTACGAGACCTTCCTCAGCGGGCACGTGATGACCATCCCGCGGATCAAGAACGTCACCTCACACTTCACGATGAAGACGGTGAAGACGGCGGCCTGACGACCGGCAGTCCCGTCGGCCGTTCCCCGACGGCGGCCCGGTCACTGGGGAATGGTCACCAGCACCCGGCCCCGGCGTCGACGCGGTCATGGGCTTTGGCGATGTTCTCCAGCGGGTGGCGGTCGCCGACGTCGACGGTGAGGGCGCCCTCGGTGGCCGCGGCGGTGAGGGCGCGGGCAGCCTGGCGTCCGGCCTCGGTCGGGAAGCCGTCGCTGCCGAGCAGACGCAGGGTGACGTTGTTGAACAGCGGCGGCCAGAAGGGGATTTCGGTCCGGTCGGCGTGGTCGGCGTGGTTGGCGCAGGCGGCGATGACCGCGTCTGTCGCGGCGACGGCGGTGTCCAGGTCGGCGGTGTCCAAGAGTGCCACTTCGATGACGCGGTCCACGCCCTCAGGCGTGTAGGTGCGGATTGCAGCCGCCGGGTCGGCGGAGCCGAGGGCGACGGCGTGGGGCACGACGGCGAGCTACGCGCCCCGGTCGTGATCGTCACCTCGGGCGGCGGCCGCCGCGACCTGAGCCGCCGGCCGGCCGCACACCCACCTCTGCGAAGCGCACACCCACCTCCGCGAAGCGTGCGACCTCTCTCCACTCACCGGCAACTCAGTGGTCCTGGCAAAGACATTGGGCGTGTCGGTGGGTGATCGGGCAGGTGTGGCCGCGCGGGTCGGTTCGGTTCTTCTCCGGGCCGGCGCCGGTGATTTCACCGAGCCGCGGTGTGGTCGGTCAACTGGTCCAGGAAGCTGTCGACCGTGACCACGGGGGTCGGCCAGCCGAGTTGTCGGCCGAGTCGGGCCATCTGGGGCTGTTCGAAGGCGGACACGGACGGATTCCCGGCTCCCTCCAGCCAGCGCTCCACAGGGCCGTCCCACCGCACGCGGCCTTCGGAGAGGACGACGACCCGGTCGAAGTTCTCCGCGCAGAAGTCCGTGTCATGGGTGATGGCCAGGATCGTCTTTCCCCGCTCGTGCAGGTCTGCGACGAGCTCTTCGAGCAGGACCACGGAGCGGTGGTCCTGACCGGTGGTGGGCTCGTCCAGGACGATGACCGGGGTGTCCATCGCGAGAACCGAGGCGAAGGCGACCCGTTTGCGCTCGCCGAACGACAGATGACGGGGATGGCTGTTCGCCTCCCCGGTCAGGCCGGTGACCCGCAGTGCCCACTGCGTGAGGGCGGTCCGGCGGTCGGCCGGGAAGCCGAGGTTGCGGGGGCCGAAGCCGACTTCCTTGGCCACCGTGGCGGCGTGCAGTTGGTCGTCCGGGTTCTGGAAGACGAAGCCCACGCTGCGGGCCAGCTCGGCGATCTCGAGCCCGGCGGCATCGCGGCCGGCCACCGTGACCGTCCCCGACGTGGGGCGGGCGATGCCGATCAGGTGCCGGGCCAGCGTGCTCTTGCCCGCCCCGTTGGGACCCACGACCGCCACACGTTCGCCGGCCCCGACGGTCAGCGAGACGTCCGCGAGCGCGGTCGTTCCGTTCGGGTAGCGATGGAAGAGGGAGTCGACGCGCAGCACCATCACATGCCTCCGGCGGTTCTCGTACTCTTCAGCGAGGCGGTGAATCCCTCCGCGGCCGCCTCCAGGGTCGCCGGCAGCGGACGGTCCGACTCCCACAGGCCGCGCCCGGCGGCGCGGCGTGCGGCCGTCGTGTAGCGCAGCGGGGCCACCCCCCACTCCGCGAGCCGGGGGTCGGTGAGGACCTCGGCCGGCGGCCCGTCGGCGGCGATCCGCCCCTCGTTCAGGACCAGGACGCGGTCCGAGCACCGGGCCGGCCGTTCCAGCCGGTGCTCGAACAGGATGACGGTGACGCCCTGCGCCCGCAGGGTCTCCAGCGCCTCGAACACCACGCCGGTCGCCACCGCGTCGAGCTGTGAGGTCGGTTCGTCGAGCACCATGACGGCCGGTCTCATCACCAACGCCGATCCGATGGCCAGAAGCTGCTGCTGCCCACCGGAGATCTCGTACGGGGAGAGATCGGCCAGGTCGGTGAGCCTCAGGTCGGCCATCACCCGATCGACGCGTCGGACCATCTCGGCCCGTTCGACGCCGAGGTTCTCCAGACCGAAGGCGAGCTCCTCGCGCAGCGAAAACCGGGCTCCCGACAGTTGGTTGAACGGGTTCTGCATGACCAGGCCGACTTCGCCGACGAGTTCGGACGGCTGAGTCCTCGCCAACCTCCGTCCACCGACTCGTGCCGACCCCGTGGTCGCGCCGCCGGTCATGTGCGGGACGACGCCGCTGATGACTCCCGCGAGGGTGGTCTTGCCCGCGCCGTCGGCACCGGTCACGGCACAGAACTGGCCACGCGGCACAACGAGATCGATGTCCTGGAGGGCGGGGCGGGAGCCGGTCGGGTAGGTGAGGGAGAAGTCCCTGAATTCGATCACCGGAGCACTCCGAGTACGTTGGTGACGACGGCGGTGAGCGCGCACAGTCCCATGACGATCCGGGCGACCCGCTGCGCCGCGGTGTCCGGAACCTCGGTCAGATACGTGGGGCGGCGGCCGGCGCCGAAGCCGCGGGTCTCCATGGCCACCGCACGGTCCCCCACTTCCGTGAGGGCACCGAGGATCAGCGGTCCGGCCATGGGAACCAGGGCTCGGATTCGGCCGCGCAGCCCTGTGACGGGCAGGCCGCGCGCCTGTTGGGCGTGCATGATGCCCTGGGCCCGGGTGGTGAGGGCGGGCGCGATCTGCAGGGCGGCCGAGACGACGTAGACGGTCTTCGTCGACATGCCGCGCTGTGTCATCGCGCTCATCAGTGCGCCGGGTTGCGTGGTGAGGAGAAGCAGGAAGAATCCCCCCATGAGCGCCAGGAGACGTAGTGCGGTCTGAGTGGCAAAAACCAGGCCTTCATATTTCAATTCCAGGGGGCCGATTTCAGCCACCACCTGGTGAGTATCCGGATAAAAGAAGCCCTGAATCAGGTAAACCGTGAGCGCGAGGGGCACCCACAGGGCAAGAAGCATGGGGGCAAATTTACGAAGGGTTCCTGAAATTATCGCCATGGGGAGTACCGTGGCGCAGAAGAGCAGAAGTGGCCACCAGGTCATGGTGAGGGCGAATGCGGATACGGTGACGGTGACGGCGAAGGTCAGCTTGGTGAGGGGATTCAGCCGGTGCACGGGGGAGTCGTCGGTCGCGCGCGGGGATATGTCCATGCGGGTCACGTCCTTCTCGGCGTGAGGGGGTGAACCGGCAGCACTCGATGCCGCTGCACAAAGGGGAAACGGTGTACATAGCCGGAGGGCAGGCCCGCCAGCAGGGTCAGGGCCAGTGCGACGGTCAGCGCTTTGTCCAGGGGGTCCGCGACCAGCCCTTGCAGGCTGGCGGCCTTCAACATGCTGTTTCCGTAGGCCTGGAACGTCGCGATGACAGCCGACTGCCCCACCGTGCCGCCGGCGTTGCCGAAGACGAAGGCGGTGATGGGGGCGGAGACGATGCCGGCGGCCACGCCGATAACACCCCCGGCGAGCAGGGCGGTCGGCAGGCGCCGGAACCAGCCGGCCCGTGCCAGGGTTCCCGCGATGAAGCCGATCAGGGCGGCGGTCACCGCGTAGGGCAGAGCTCCGGGAGTGATGGTCATCCCGACGACGATGCTGGCCAGAGCCCCGGTGGCGGCGCCCGCGGCAGGTCCGGCCAGGACGCCGACGAGCACGGTGCCGATCGAGTCGAGTTGGAGCGGTAGGCCGCTGAAGTAGACGATTTTCCCCATCACGATGTTGATGGTGATCGCCACCGGCAGCAGGGCCACGGTCGTCGTCGGCAGCCCTGCCACGGCACCGGAGACGATCAGCATCGCCCCGAGGGTGTAGCCGCACAGGGCGAGCAGGGCGGCCGGACCGCCCACGCCGCCGTGTACGGAATCGGGTTTGGCTGAAATGAGCCCCCCGTAGGTGAGGGCGACGATTACCGCGCCGATCCCGATACGCCAGCGCGGAGAGAGACGCCATGGGTTTAACGAAATCCGGCCCGTCACTTGATCTGCCACCCCCGTATGTTGGCAGGCCCCATTGGTCGCCGGTCATCATGCAGAGACCGAGTCGCCGGTGTCAACACCGGATCAGGTTCGGCCGGCGGGGAGGTATTTCCCTTCGTCAGGGAATTGAAAACGTCATTGACAACCAAAGATCTTTAACGTTCTACTCGATTGAAACCGAGCTCGCCACGGACGTCGCTTTGTCCGGTTTGAAGGTAGGTGGCGAGTTTTTCGTATATCGCCAGAAACGGGGAAGATGTCATGGCCAACTATCAGTCGTTCGCGGATTCCTACACGGCCGGGCTGCGTGACGTACTTGCGGACGGCAATGATGTGGACTCGGTGCGCGATCCGCTCTCCAAAGCCTCGGGTTTCGGCCAGAACGACCGCCCGTACCGCGAACTCCTGGCCTACCAGAGCCGTATCGCCGACCCGACCTCCTGTCTCGCGGTCACCCCGCACCTTCCGGTCAATCTCTCCTACTGCTTCGGTCTGCTCGCCTGGTCCCTGGACGGCCGCAATGACGTCGACACTCCGGCGTACTACCGCCGCGGCGCCCATGAGTACTCGGACGACCAGCACACGCTGAGTGGTGCTTTCGGCCATCGGCTGCTGACCTCCAGGGGGAACCAGCTGGAGGAAGTGGTCGGCCGCATCGAGCGCGACCCCGCCCACCGGCGTGCGTTCGCCCTGGTGTTGCAGCCCGAGGACAATTTCCGCCAGTCGCGGGAGTATCCGTGCGCCGTGGGCGTCCACCTGTTCCTGCGGGACGGCGCGCTCACCTGGATCACCGTCATGCGAGCCCAGCAGGCGCTGACGGTCCTGCCGTACGACGCCTTCCTCTTCATGGGCATGCAGCAGTACGCGGCTTCGCTGCTGAACGTCCCGAGCGGCCCGTACATACACCAGGCGGGCACCTTCCACTTCTACGAGAACGAGGTGGAGTTGGCGCGGAAGATCGCCGAAACGCCGGCGGAGGCCGTGGCGCTGCCCGCGTTCCCGGGCACCCCGGACGGCGGCCGGGAGGTCGCGCGCGAACTCATCGACTTAGAGCGGCGGCTTCGGCTCGCGGCGCAGTCGGGCGACGTCTCCACCGTGGACGAGATCGCCACACACAAGGCGAACACCGAGTTCGCCGATGTGGCCCGGGCCTGCCTGGCCACTCACGCCTACCGCAAGCTGGGCGACACGACGTCGCTCGTGACCAGCCCGGCGTCGAACGGCGGCGTCGTGAACCTCATCGCCGCGATCTGATCGCGCCGGGGAATCACACGTGAGGATAACGATTCGTACCCCGCTGAAGCCGCACCGTCCGGACGCGGCCGAATCAGGCGGGAAGGTGACGGAACTCGTCGTCCGGCGGCGCCGGCTGTTCACGGCGCACCTGGGCGAGGCCCGGTTCACCTATCCGGTCATGGCGGCACTGGTCCCGGTGGCGACCAGCAGGGGCGGGGAGGTCGCCTATCCCGGTGATCCGATGTGCCTGTACTCGGCGCTGACCCTCACCATCCAGCGCTCGGTGTCCCGCCTGCGTGCGGGGCTGCCCGAGGAGCCGTCCCTCGACGACGTCTGCCCGGACTGGGGGGACTGTCCGGACGACGACTACCGTCGTACGGCGAACGGGCCACGGACCACGCTGATCGCCGACAGCCGGACGACCGACGGTCACGTCTTCGACCCCCGCATCTGGGACGAGGTGGCCCAGGAGCGGTTCATCGCCGAACTCCGCGCGCTCCAGCCCAAGGTGCTCCTGCTCAGCGCGGTATCGGCGGCGCACCGGTACGCCCTTGAGATGGCCGAGCTGGCCAAGGCCCACGCGCCCCACTGCGTCGTCGTCCTCGGCGGCCGGCACGCCGACGAAACGACGAAGTACCGCGACGCCGACGGCACGGCGGACCTCTCCTGGAGCAGCACGGTGGAGGTCGTCCGCGACGGCCGCGCGGCTCAGGTCGTCGACTTCGTGGTCGCCGGTGACGGCGCACCCCTGCTCGACCTGCTGCTGCGCGCCCTGTCGCTGACCGTCACGCCCGGCTTCGGTCCGACCGACAACGAGGCGGTGCTCGACGCGCTTCCGCTGGTGGCCGGCGCCGAGGAAACACTCCGCGGTTCGGGCACGATCGTGGGCTTGTGCCCCGGTGAGGCGGTGGTGGTGCCGGTGCGGGGCGAGCGACTCGGCTCGGCCGAACTCCCGTCGCCGTACGAGGCGTTCTCCATCCGCGCGCGCTTCGGCGTCTTCACCGAGGCCGGCAGTCACTCCCTCGGCAGCCGTACGGCGCACATGATGACGCTGGACTCCTGTCCGTTCAAATGCACCTTCTGCTCGGAGAGCATCCAGGTCTCCCAACGGCCCACCCGCTTCGCGGTGAGCGAGACCGAGCACGTGGCACAGCGCGTCCGCCGGCTCATGGACTGGGGCGCGGAAGCCGTGTTCTTCGACGACCCGGTGTTCTGGGGCGGGAACTGGAAGGCGATCACCGAGTTCTGCCAGGACCTGCTGCGGCAGGGTACGGAACTGCCCGGCGGCACCCGCCTGGAGTGGGGCGGACAGCTCACCGTCGACGTGGTGCTCAACCGTGCCAAGGCCGACGAGGTGCACACCGCGCTCGAACTGATGCGCAGCAGCGGCTGCACCTACATCTACATCGGCATCGAGAGCATGGCCGAGAGCGTGATGGCCCACGTGGGCAAGAACCTGCTGCGCCGCAACCCCGAGGCCTGGGTGAGCAAGGTGCGCGAGGCACTCGCGATCATCCGGGGCCACGGCATCCGGGTCGGCAGCTCGGTCCTCTTCGGTCTGGACGGCGAGTGCCGGGAGACCATCGAGGAGACGATCGAGCAGATCGGCCGGCTGATCGACGACGAACTGCTCGTCATGGCCAGCCCCAACATCCTCACCTACCATCCGGGTACGGCGATCACCGCCGCACACGGCCAGGACCGACTGGACTATCACTCGCGCAAGGACAACAGGCCCCCGTACACGTACTTCGAGGAGGCCTATCCGGAGGTCGTCTCCCAACTGCTCACCGAGGACGACATCTGGTACATCCACAAGTCCGCGGCCGAGCGCTGGGGCACCGTCCGCAACAGCGCGGCCGAACCACTGACCGAGGCGGCCAGATGACCACCAGCACCGACAACAGCTTTGGGAGGGCGCGTGTTTGACGTCGATCGCAAGAGTTACTGGGGCGACTACTACTCCTACTTCCCCGCCCTGGCCCGCTACATCCCGCTCGGCGAATACGCCCGGCGCGTCCAGCCGCGCGCCTGCGTCCTGGGCGTGTCCGACGGCAAGTTCGCCCTGCCGCTGCTGCGCGCGGGCTGGCAGGTCGTCGGTGTGGAGAGCGACGACCTCTTCCTCAACGGCGGTGAACTGGACCTCGTCGACGGCCACCACGACATCGTGGGCCTGCGCCAACGGCTTGCCGCCGAGGGCCTGGAGGACCGGTGCACCGTGGTGGAGCAGGACTACATGACCCTGCCTGCCGAGGGCGAATTCCAGCTGGTGCTGGGCAGCGGCCTGTGGTCGATGCCGCCCAACCGGGCCCACACGATGGAAGCCCTCGTCCACCACGCGATGGACATGGTCGCTCCGGGCGGACTCTTCTTCGGCGAGTACCTGATCGGGCTCAACGACGACGAGCGGAGTTGCGGCTACTACCCGACCGCCACGGAGATGGAGCGGATCGTCACCCGGCCCGGCTGGGAACTGTTCGAGAACGCCGACCTGGGCATCCGCGGCGAGAGCCACCTGGGCTACGAGCAGTGGCACTACCACCGGTACGCGGCCGCCATCGCCCACCGCATGCCGCCGCCCCGTGAGCCCGCTCGGGAGAAGTGACCTTCGTGACCGGAACACATCTCAGCGGCTGTCCCCGCGTCCGGGGGGACAGCCGCCCGGCTGTCGTGGTCACCGATCTCGACGGCACACTGCTGCTGTCCGACGGCAGCATGAGCGAGCGCGCGGCGGCGGCGCTGCGCGCGGTCGCCGCGCAGGGGACCCGCGTGGTCTTCGCGACGGCCCGCCCGGCCTGGTCCGCCCGTGGGCTGCTGTCCGCCGCGTCCGGTCTGGGCGCCTTCCTGGTGTCGTCGAACGGCGCCGTCGTCAGCGACCTGGACGGCGGCGCCGTACGACGGATCCGGGCGATGGCACCCGCCACCGTCCGCGCCGAGATCGCGGCGCTCGGGCAGCGCCCCTGGGCCGTGGACCGGGAGCACGACCGACTGATCGGCCCCGGCTGGCCCGACATCCTGGCGAGCGGTGCCGGGACTGCCCTGCGCGTCGATGACGTGCCGGACGGCTCGCCGGTGCTGTGCCTGATGGTGCACACCGATTCCGCCGCTCCGCCTCCGGCGCTCGGGGTGCGGGGGACGGTGCGGTGGACCTCCTCGGGGCCGGGACTGCTGGAGGTGTCGGCCCCGGAGGCGGACAAGGTGTCCGCGGTCGCCTCGGTCCTCGCCGGCCTCGGCATCGGCTGGGAGCGGGCCGTCGCCTTCGGCGACGCACCCAACGACACGGGCCTGCTCGCCGCCGCGGGCCTCGGCGTGGCCGTGGCGAACGCGAGCGCGGACGTACGCGAGGCCGCCGACGCCCTCACCGCGTGCAATGACGACGACGGCGTGGCCGCCTGGTTGGAGGGAATGTGTCTGTGCCACGTGTGAAGACCCTTGCGGAGGCCCAACGGGTGTGGATCGTGGGTGGTCCCGGCTGCGGCAAGTCGACCCTCGCCCGCGCCCTCGCCGAACGGCGTGGCATCCCGCCCGTCACGCTCGACGCCCTCTTCTGGGGACCGGCCTGGACACCGGTGCCCACAGAGGAGTTCCTCGCCGGCGTCGAACGGGAACTGACGGCCGACACATGGGTCGTCGACGGTCAGTTCGCCGCGAGCGTGGAGGCCTTCGCCCACCGCGCCGACTGCGTGGTGTGGACGGATCCGCCGCTGCGTGTCACCTGGCCGCGGCTGCTGCGCCGTACCGTACGGCGCTGGATACGCCGTGAGGAACTCTGGGGCGGCGTCCGCGAAACGTTCTGGACCGTCGTCGGCCCCCGGTCCATCCTCTGGTACGCCGTGCAGGTCCGCAGCTCCCAACGGGTCGCCAACCAGAAGCTGTTCGACCAGCTCAGCGGCACCGGCATCCTGCTCCTGCACACGCGCGACAGCGATGTGCGATCTCTGCTGAAATGAACCCCGGCACCGTTTCCCCCTACACTCATCCGATCACCTTTTCTGGAGTTTCCCCCATGCACGTCTCCTCGTACGACTCCGTTGACCAGCTGCCGGCAGCGGAATGGGATGCTCTGGTGATCGGCGGGACGATCTACTCCAGCAGTGGCTTCGCGGGCGTACGCGCGGAGGAGTTGCCGCCCGGAGCCGCCGCCCGCTATCTGCTGGCGCGCGACGCACAGGGAACGCCGGTCGCGGGAGCCGAGGCGTACGCGTTCACACGTCCGCCGCACCTGCTCTACACCCCCGCCGACCTGCTCGCCGGTCTGATCGAGGACGAGCGGCACGCCCAACTCGCCGCCCGGCCCATGGTGTTAGGCGCGGGCTGGTCGGAGTTCCGCGGCCAACTGCCGGGCCGTGAGGGAGTGACGGCACAGGAGCGCGCGCAGGCGGTGCACGCGCTCACCGCACGGACCCTCGACTTCGCCCGAACCGCCGAAGCGGACGTGCTCGGGTACTACTACCTGCCCCGGGCGGAGGCGCTGGAGGTCGCCGAGGCCCATGCCGACGACGGGGCGGTGATCCTCTATCACGACGTGGAGACCGTTCTGCCCGTCGGTCTGTGGCAGAACCTGGACGACTACTTCGCCTGGCTGCCCTCAGGCCGACGGCCCCGGGCCCGGCGGGAGAGGAGGGACTTCGGCCGCAGCGGGCGGACCATCCGGGAGGTCCCCCTCCCGGAAGTCGTCAAGGAGATCGCCCCGCTCAACAGCGCACTGATGCGCAAGCACGGACACGCGTACGGTGAGGAGCGCGCGGCAGTGGTGTACGACCGCCAGGGCCGCCACCTCGGCGACCGCAGCACGTTGCTCCTGGACGAGGACGCCGGGCAGCCCATCGGTTTCGCGCTGCGGTACCGGCACGGCGACACGCTGTATGCGCGCGTGGCCGGTTTCGACTACTCGGTGCCCAACGTGGCCGACTATTTCAACCTGGTCTTCTACCACCCCATCGAGTCGGGCGCCGGTCGCACCGTGCGGGCGATCCACCTCGGTCTGGGCACCTTCCAGGCAAAGCTGGCGCGCGGCGCCCAGCCTCATCCCCTGTACAGCGTGTTCGTGGGAGTGGACCGGCCGTTGGCGGCGGACGGGGCGAAGGTCCGCGAACGCAACCGGGCCGAGGCGGAGGCGTTCGGTGCCGAGTACGGCCAGTACGTGGTGGGTGGGTTGAACACCGACGACTGGCTGCTGTGAGCAAGGGGAGGAAGGCACATGCCTGATGTGAGGCATTTGGAGACGATCGACGACATCGACCGGGAGGCCTGGGACGCGCTCGCGCCGGGCAGTTGCTTCTACCAGAGCCACGCCTGGCTGCGCGGTCAGGAGCGGCCCGAGTTCGCCACCCCGGGTTACCTCACGGTCGAGGCCGACGGCCAACTCCTCGCCGGGACGCCGTACTACGACTTCCCGTCGGAGAACGCGCCGCCCCTGCCGGACGTGGCCGAGGGCCATACAGCGCTCAGGTTCGGTACCCGTACGGGCTACCACAACGAGTTCCTGCTGCCGAAGGATCCCGGTACGGCAGGGGAGGCACTCGACGCCCTGGTCGCCGGTGCCGCCGAGAGGGCCGCGACGCTCGGCTGCGACGCGCTGCTCTTCGACTTCCTCACCACCGACAGCCTGCGGTTGCTCGCGGGCCGGTTCGGGGTGCGGGCGCAGCTGCGGGCCGCCGAGGCCGTGGTGCACAACGACGGCGGCACCTTCGAGTCCTATCGCCAGCTGCTCGGCCGCAACGTCCGCAAGCGTGAGTACGAGATCCGGCGCTTCACGGACTCCGGGCTGCACGTGGAGACGGCCCCGCTGTCCGCGTGCGTCGACGAGTTCGCGCCACTGATCGGCCAGACCATGGACCGGTACAACGCCTCCCTCGACCTCGCGGAGATCCACACGTTCCTCACCGTGCAGGCAAACTGCCTGGACGACCTGAGCACGGTGTTCCGCTGTGTCGACGAGAAGGGGGAACTGGTCGGCGCCAGCCTGTGCTTCGCCTGGCGGGACACCTTCTACGCCCGGGTGGCCGGCTTCGACTACGGGCGGACGCGGAACGCCTACGAGTACTTCAACGCCGTGTACTACGAACCGCTCCACCACATGGAACGCAACGCGATGACCACGCTCCACCTCGGGCCTTCCGCCCTGAAGGCGAAGGTTCACCGGGGGGCTTCGCTGCACCCCCTGTGGGCGGCCGTCGTTCCCCTGCCGGCCACCGCGCCCGCCGGACTGCGACGGGACACGGTGGCGGACCAGGCTCTCGCCGACGCGGTGCGTGCGGAGGCGGGCGCCGGTATGAGCGAGGAGGAGTGGGACCTGACCCGCGTCACTCCCCTGTGAGGGAGGCCTCCGGGCCGCCGGGCTCGCGGACGGGCCACAGCACCGGGCAGAACTCCGGGTCGGAGTAGTCCGGTTGACCGGCGGGAGTCCTGCGGACCAGGAAGTCGTGTTTGTAGGGCTCCTGCCGGCCGTCGGACAGGGTGTGGTCGCGGTAGGCGTTCGTCCCGTCCTGGAGATGGAACGAGATGGCCCGGCGCGGCCGCGGACTGCGGTTGGCGCCGCTGCCGTGGTAGAGGAGGCAGTGGTGGAAGGTCATGTGTCCCTTGGGAATGTGCACCGGGACCTTCTCGACCACGGCGCCGTTTCGCTCCGCGTCACCGGTCAGGAGATAGTCGCGCCCCACGTCCCGAGGATCACCGACCGGTCGGGCGGCGCCGTGGCGATGCTGCCAGCGGTGGCTTCCGTTCACCATGGTGATCGTGCCCGACTCCTCGGTGCAGTCGTGGAACGGAATGAAAGCGGTGAGCATTTCGTCCGACGAGCAGGTGGGCCAGAAATACTTGTCGAAGTGCCAGGAGACAATGTTCGACTTCTCCTCGGCGATGGGCGGCTTGTAGATCAGCGTGGCCTGGAAAACGCGTATTCCAGGCGTCTGTGCCAAGCGGGCGGCCACCGCCCCGATGATGGGCTTCCGTAAGATTTTCCCCATGGTTTCGTCCTGGTAGTGAATGTAGTCGTTGTTGCGCTGGACTTCTCCGTCGGCGGGGGTCCAGTCGGCCAGCCGGTCCGGCCGCGTCGGAAGTACCCGACCGCGCTGACCAGCGTAATAGTGCTCGCTCGCCTCGGTCAGGGTGTCCACTTCGGCGTCGGTGAGCAGCTTCTCGGACAAATACCAGCCACGCTCCGAATAAAGCCGGACATCTTCCTCGGAGGGGAGCAGTTCGACTTCCTCGGCGGTAAGTCCTGAATGGTCGTACATTCCGCGACTCCTGTTACCGTAAAGGGGGTGCAACAGCGACATCGACTTGCACGGTAGCGGACCGCAGTGCGCCATGCTAGCGTTATCGTGATTTTTTTCATGAAGACTTGACCGGGGGTTGCGGTGGCCATATTCGACAGGGATATCCGAATCCTGATCGCGGACAACAAAGACTTCCGCAACATCTGGCTGGGAGAAACCTCGGCACATTTCGGCGGACAGCTGACCAGTTTTCTCCTACCCTTGATCGCGGTCACCCACCTCCATGCCGACGGCACGGGAGTGGGACTCGTGTCGGCGGTGCAGTTCGTCCCCGTCGTGGTGCTCTCGCTGGTCGCGGGCGTCATGGTCGACCGGTACCCGCCGCGCCGCACCCTCGTCACCGCGAGTGTCGCGCAGGGCGCGGCGCTGGCGGTGCTCGCCGCGTTCCAGGCGGCCGACGGGCTGAACTTCGGCCAACTTGTCACCGCCGCCGCCGTGATCGGTGTCGCCACCGTCTTCTATGAAGTCGCCTACCAGTCCACGCTGCCCAGGCTCCTGCCGCTGAACTCCATCGCCGCGGCCAACGGCCTGCACCAGGCGACGTATTCGGTCAGCACCCTCGCCGGTCCCGCCGCGGCCGGCTTCCTGGTCGGCCAGTTGGGGGTGTCGCCGACCCTGACGGTGGCCGCCGCGTGCTCCGCCGGTGCCGCCGTGAGCGGTCTGCTGTTGCGGGGCGTCAGGGCCCCTGAACAGCCTCGTGAGTCGGCGCTGAAGGCGATCGGCTCCGGGCTCCGCTACACATGGTCCCTGCGACCGATCCGGGACCTGTGCGTTCAGGCCGGCCTGTCGAACCTGCACGAGAAGGCCTTTCTGACCGTCTTCCTGGTGTTCGCCGTCCGTGATCTCGACATGAGCGGCACCACGGTGGGCGTGATCACCGGCATCGGCAGTGTGGGGGCCCTGATCGGTTCGCTCTGCGCCACCCGGCTCACCCAACGGTGGGCCGTCGGCGGTGTGCTGGCCCTGGGTGCGGTGCTGGCCGCGGTGGGTCTGCTGCTCGTACCCGCCGTCAGCCGGGCAGGCGGGTACGTCGCCGTGCTCGCGTCGGTCGCCATGGTGGTGAACGGCTTCGGTGTCGCGCTGTTCAACGTGTTCGCCGTCAGCCTGCGGCAGGCCATTCCGCCGGAGCACCAGATCGGTGCGGTGACCGCGAGCTACCGCCTCGTCGCCCTGGGCACGCTGCCCCTGGGAGCCGTCGTCGGCGGTGCCCTGGCCGACGCCCTGTCACCCGGCACGGCCCTGTGGGCCGTCGGGGTCTCCTACCTCGTCGTCTCCTTCTGGCTCACGTTCTCCCCCCTCCGCGGCGCTCGCACGCTGGAGGAGGCACAGAAGCTCGGTCGTACGACGGACACGCCCGAGTCCCAGGACGCGGACCGGTCCCCCTCGGTCTGAGAGCGGGGCCGGGGCCCGAACTCAACTGGGTTCCGCCACCGCTGACCCGCTGTTCACCCGGGATCGGCCACCTGGCGCGAGAGGAAGATCACGCCAGGTGGCGCGGTCTTGGCCCCGCACCCGACACGCGGTACGGTCGGTGCGATATCGATGACGGCAAGACGGAAGCCGGTGGGAAACCGGCACGGTCGCGCCACTGTGAACGAGAGGCTCCAGCCCGCTGGGACCTCTCGTGAGTCAGACCCGTAGCCGTCGTCCAGTGCACCACCGAGATGGGACGCGAACTCCCGAGGAGGTCCTGCCATGGCGCAGACCGTCGCCCAGCCGACAACCACCACCCCCGTCGTTCCCGCCAAGCTGCCGCTCAAGGCGATAGCTCCGTGGGCGGTCTTCTTCGGCATCCTGATGCTCGTCCTGCTGTACTTCGTCGGTGCCGAACAGGGCGCCACCTCCGTCGTCTCCGGCTCGGACGTCCACGAGTGGGTGCACGACGCCCGCCACCTTCTCGGCTTCCCCTGCCACTGACCGAGGGGAACCCCGGCACTCCCATGAACTCCGCGACGGTAAGAAATCTCCTCGTGCGGGGCATGCTCGCCGGCCTCGGTGCCGGCCTGCTCGCCCTGGTTGCCGCCTACTTCCTCGGTGAGCCGAACGTCGACAGCGCGATCAGCTTCGAGGAAGCCCACTCCCACGAGCACGAGATGGAGATGGTCTCCCGCTCCCTGCAGTCCACCGCCGGTCTCGCCACCGGCGTTCTGGTCTACGGCGTCGCCTTCGGCGGAATCGCCGCGCTCGCCTTCTCCTTCGCGCTCGGCCGCGTCGGCCGCTTCAGCCCGCGGGCGACCGCACTGCTGCTGTCCGGCTGCGCGCTGCTGGCCGTGTACGTCGTGCCGTTCCTGAAGTACCCGGCCAACCCGCCGTCGGTCGGCAACCCCGACACCATCGGCAAGCGGACCACCCTGTACTTCCTGATGATGGTGCTCAGCGTGCTCCTCGCGATCGCCGCCACCATCCTGGGCAGGCGGCTGGCACCGAGGATCGGCACCTGGTACGCCACCGTCGCCGCGGTGGCCGCCTTCGCCGTCGTGATCGGTCTGGCGTACGCGTTCCTGCCGGTCGTCAACGAGGTGCCGAAGGACTTCCCCGCCACTCTGCTGTGGCGGTTCCGTCTCTCCGCGCTGGCCATCCAGACCGTCCTGTGGGGCGGATTCGGCCTGGTCTTCGGCGAGTTGGCCGAGCGGTTGCTGAATCCCAAGCCGGTGACGGCCGCCGCGAGCCGACGGGTCGCCGTCCCCAGCTGACATGACCCGACACCCGAGTGAGGGCCCACGGAACCATCCGGGGGCCCTCTCGCGTTTTCCGGGCATCGACGCCGGCGGATCACGGACCTGACTCACGGAACCGAGCGACGGGGCGGGCACCACCCGGGCGAGGAGCGGAGGAACCGAGTGGCCAGACGACCCCGGCCGCGCCGCATCACCCTCGGCGGTCGTGAGGCGGCCGCCTCACGGTGGCGGAGTGCGAGCAGCTGATCGCCGGCCGGCGGCAGATCGGTGGTCAGAGCGCTCGGGTGCGCTTGCTCGCCCATGAGGCGAAGCGGACCGCACAGCTCCTCCAGGACCTGGAGACTCTGGTCGGGGCCCCGGCGGACTGCCGCGAGCAGGCCGGGAGGACGCCGACGGTGTGCTCGCCGTCATGCCCCGCCGACAAAGCCACGCCGCCGGATGCGGATATGCATACGGATGCGGACGTCGGCTGCCTGCGCTGCGCGATAGCTGAACTGCTTCGTCCGTCACCGGGACCTGGTCTCGTAAGTCCCGTACGGCCGACGCGCGTTCGGTGGAGGAAGTGCGCAGCCGGTGAAGGATTGACGGGAGTTGTTAAGACTTGGAAGAATCCAGCTCGCTTCGCCGCGTCTGAAGTGAGCGAAGCGACACGAGTGGCTTGGGCGGCATGCCTTCCGTCGGTTCTTCCGTCGGTTCTTCCGTCGGTCCGTGCGCCGGTTCTTGCATCGGGTCATCCAGTTCTGCCGTCCGCGTCGGTCACTCGCGCGCAATCACCTCCCACACTTTCGATTTCACAGAGGCTCATCTTGTCGCGTTCGCAACACTCCAGAACTCTGGCTGTGCTCGCCGCAACCGCATTCGCATCCGCCGCCGTGCCCGTGCTCGGCGCAGGGGTGGCCAGTGCCACGACCGCCGGGGCGTGCGAGTCCGCCACGGTCCAGTACCGCATCGTCGGCGCGGACGGAAACGTCGTGGGTGCCGACTGGACCTCGCAGGGCGGGTTCCATCTCTGGGACACCGTTCCCGGCAGCGTCCAGGTCCGGCTGGCCCCGGGCCAGACCGTCGGGGAGGGCTGCAAGTACCCGGTATCCCTCGCCGAATACACCACCGAGGGGCCGAACTGGTACGTCTCCGGGCATCAGAGCCTGGTCGACAAGGCGACGGTCTACCTCAGCGCCGACGACGTCGCCGGTACGGACGACGCGAAGCGGACCTGGCAGAAGCTGACCGTGAAGGCGCCGGACTGTTACGGCCAGATCGACCTGTACGGCGACGACATCACCTACGACGGCAAGACGGGGGAGGGACACGGCCCCGTGCCCTACGAGCCCGACAACGTCGTCACCCCCTACCACCTCATAGCGGCGTGGAACGGAGGCGAACAGCCGTGCACCCCCGGCCCGTCGGACTCGCCCACCCCGACGCCGTCGGAGTCGACCCCGACCACTCCCGCCACCCCGGTCACGCCCACGACTCCCGCGGGCGGAAAGCCTCCCGCCGAGGAGACGACCCCGCCTCCGACCAGCCCCAAGCCCTCCACCACGCCTCCCACGACGCCGGACGTGCCCCCGCTGGAGTCGACGCCGCCCGCCACCCCCAAGCCGTCGCCCAGCGACAGCGGGCCGCCGCTGGCGGAGACGGGTGCGAGCGCGCCGGTCGGCACCATCGCGGGCGGCGCGGCCCTGGTGGTCGCCCTCGGCGCCGGGGCGGTGTACGCCTCCCGTCGCGCACGCCGCTCATGACCACGGCACGAGGGGTCACCTTCCTGGCGTAGCTCAGCCCTGACAGCTCAGCCCGACAGCTCCGCCTCCGCGCCGTCAGGAAGGGAACTTCCTGACGGCGTCCGGGCTGACCGGGGTGAAGAAGTTGACGAGGTTGCCGTCGGGGTCGCGGAACAGCAGCGAACGGTTGCCCCAAGGCATGGTGGTGGGCTTGTTGACGAAGTCCTCCACGAAGCCGGTCAGGTTCTCGTACACGCCGTCCACGTCGTCGACGAGGAACTCGATGATCACGGAACGGTTGTCGGAGGGACGGGCGGCGTCAGGCGCGAACAGCGGCACGGTGCGGATGCCGGCGATCGCCAGAGTGGCTGACGCCGTCCTGAGCTCGGCGAAGTCCTGGTGGGACCAGCTCGCCCGCGTGCCGGTAGCACGTTCGTAGAAGCCGACGAGGCGTGCGACATCGCCCGTGATGACACGGATCGAGACGAAGTTCACGGTGATCTCCCGGTGAGTTCGGTGGGATTCGTACTCACGGAGGCTAGGAGGGATAGCGGACACATTCCGCCCGGTATTGCGGGGATACTTCTGAGCATGCCCAGGCCCACCGCTCGCGTGCTCACCCTGCTGGAGCTCCTGCAGTCGGGCGGCATCAGGACGGCTGCCGAACTCGCCGAGCGGCTCGAAGTCGACGAACGCACCGTGCGGCGCTACGTGGACCACCTGGTCGACCTCGACGTGCCGGTCGAATCGGTGCGCGGCCGCTACGGCGGGTACCGGCTCGCCCCCGGCCACCGCATGCCTCCGCTCATGCTCGGCGACGACGAAGCGCTGGCCGTGCTGCTCGGCCTGATCGCCGGTCGCCGAGTCGGACTGCCGACGACCGCGGGCACCGCCCATGAGACGGCCACGGCCAAGATCCGGCGGGTCCTGCCCAAGCGCCTCGCCCGAAGGCTCGACGCCGTGCTCGACTCCCTCGCCTTCACCGCTCCGCCCGACGAGACAGCCGCACCGGAGAGCGCGGTCCTGCTCTCGGTGGCCGACGCGATCCGCCATCGCCGGCCGGTCTCGATCCGGTACACCGCCGGAGACGGCCGGCACAGCGTCCGCACCGTGCACCCGTACGGGCTCGTCGTCCACTCGGGTCGGTGGTACGTGACCGGTGCGGAGCCCGAGAGCGGCGAGGACCGCACGTTCCGGCTCGACCGCATCGCGGACGCGAGGTCCCTGCCCGGCTCCTTCGAGCCGCCCGCGGGGCTCGATCCGGCGCAGCGCGTTCTGTCGGGATTCGCCGAGGCGCCGTACCGGCACGAAGTGATCCTGTGGATCCGGGGGACGGCCGAGCAGATCCGCGTCCGGCTGCCGGCAAGCGTCGCGATCGTCGAGGAGCCGCCGCCGACGGGCCGCGAGGACGGTGATTCCGAGCGCTGGTCGCGTGTCAGGTTGCGTGTGGAACGGCTCGACTGGCTGCCTCCGGTGCTCGCGTCGCTCGATCGGCCCTTCGTCATCGAGCGACCGGACGAGCTCCGCGATCTCGTCGTCACGCTCGCCGACCGGCTCGTGAACTCCGCCCGGCGGCGTCCGCCCGACGTACGACCGGTGCCGTGAGCCCGCCACGACCGCCACGGTCGGCGCCGGTGCCGGCGCGGGGGCGTCCTGGTGTCAGGCGGGCAGTGGCTGTTCGGCCCAGATGGTCTTGCCGGCGGGGGTCTGGCGACTGCCCCAGCGCTCGGCGACCTGGGCAACCAGCAGCAGCCCGCGACCGCCCTCGTCGAAGACCCGGGCTCGGCGCATGTGCGGGGCGGTGCTGCTGCCGTCGGACACCTCGCAGATGAGCGTGGAGTCACGGATGAGGCGTAGCTGGATCGGCGCCTCGCCGTAGCGGATGGCGTTGGTGACCAGTTCGCTGACGATCAGTTCGGTGGCGAACGCGGTTTCGCCCAGCCCCCACGCGGCCACCTGCTCGCCCGCCACCTTACGGGCCCCGGCGACGGCCGCGGGGTCCCGCGGCAGGTGCCAGGTCCGCATCCGCCGGGCGCCGAGCGCGGAGGTACGGGCCAGGAGCAGGACGATGTCGTCGGCGGGACGGCCGCTCAGCACGGTCCTCAGCACCAGGTCACAGGTCTCCTCCAGCGTGTCGGCCGGACTGCTGAGCGCCCTGCGCAGCAGTCCGAGCCCGACGCCGATGTCCCGGTCGGCGGCCTCGACCAGGCCGTCGGTGTAGAGAGCGAGCAGACTTCCCTCGCCGAGCTCCACCTCGGCGGACTCGTAGGGCAGGCCGCCGAGGCCGAGCGGCGGCCCGGCGGGCAGGTCCAGAAACCGCACGGTGCCGTCCGCGGTGACCAGGGCGGGCGGCGGGTGCCCGGCACGGGCCAGGGTGCAGCGGCGGGACGCCGGGTCGTACACGGCGTACAAACAGGTGGCCCCGACCTCCCCCGACGTTTCCTCCGCACGTCCGCGCGCCTCCGGACCCTCCTCCCGGTCGAGCCTGATGACGAGGTCGTCGAGCTGGGTGAGCAACTCGTCGGGGGCGAGGTCGACGTCCGCGAGAGTCCGTACGGCGGTCCGCAGGCGACCCATCGTGGCCGAGGCCTGAATGCCATGGCCCACCACATCGCCCACGACCAGGGCGACCCGCGCGCCGGACAGCTGGATCACGTCGAGCCAGTCCCCTCCGATGTCCGCTCCGGAACCGGCCGGGAGATAGCGGCAGGCGACGTCCACCGCCGTGAGAGCCGGTGGTCGCTCAGGCAGCAGACTGCGCTGGAGTGCCAGCGCAGTGCGGCGTTCGCGGGTGTAGCGGCGGGCGTTGTCCACGCTCACCGCCGCCCTGGCGACGATCTCCTCCGCGAGCAGAAGGTCGTCCTGGCCGAAGGACTCCGGCGTCCGGTGCCGCAGGAAGTGCACCATGCCCAGCGTCAGGCCCCGGGCCCGCAGCGGGACCATCATCACCGAGTGGATCAGGTACTTGCCCACGGTCTCGGCGCGGGCCGGGGAGGATTCGACCCATGCCCGCAGCGCCGGATCGTCCGACCGGTGCCGGGTGCCCCGGCCGCTGACCAGCGCCAGCACCGGCAGCGAATCCGCCGGGTAGAGCGTCGTGCCGCCCGAGGCGACCACCGACTCCGGGCAGCCCTTCAGCACCGATCGCTGCGCGGTGCGGCGGACCGTGACCGGCTCGCCGGGCGGCACCGACTGGGGCTCCTCGCCCTGCGCCACGGACTCCAGCAGGTCCACGGTGACGAAGTCCGCGAACCCGGTCACGGCCACCTCGGCCAGTTCCTCGGCCGTTCGGGCCACATCCAAGGTGCTGCCGATGCGGAGGCTCGCGTCGTTGAGCACGGCCAGGCGCTGTCGGGCCCAGTACTGCTCGGTGGTGTCGAACACGGCCGCCGACAGCCCCTGCACCCTGCCGTCCTCGTCCTTCAGCGGCGACAAGAACATCGACCACGCATGCTCTCGGGTCTCGCCGGGAGCCTGGCCGTGCTGCTCATGGAAGATCATCTCACCGGTGCGCAGCACCTCCCGCTGGAGGCTGTCGTACTCGTCGAAGGGCCAGCTCGGCTCGATCTCCCACAGCGTCAGGCCCCGCATCTCCTCCTCGGTCCTGCCCATCACCCGCGTCATGACCTCGTTGGCGGCCACGAGCCGCGCCTCGAGGTCGTAGACCGCCACCGGCAGCGGGAGCTGTGCCAGCGTGCGCCCCCACATCGCGGCCGCATTCGGGTCGGACGGTCCGGCAGGGTTCGTCAGCGCCGCGCCGGTCACGAGCCAGAGCCTCCGGCGCGCCGCGTCCATCAGCGGTGCTCCCCGCAGTCGGACCACGACGCGACCCCCCTCCCGGTGCCGAAGGGCCACCTCCGTGGCCCACTGACGCCCCTCGGCGATGTGGCGCCGCGCGGAGGCGGGCAGGTCGGCGGCGAGCAGTTCGGTGGCCCGGCGGCCCACGATCTGTTCGGGTTCGTAGCCGAGCAGCTGGGTGGCTCCCGCACTCCACACCATGACCGACCCCCGGGCATCTACCACGACCGCGGAGTCCTCCGGTACGGGCGCCGGCACCTTGCCTCCGGACGCGACGTGCTCGCTATCCATGGGTTCTTACCCTCGTCCTCGCCTCGGCGGAGCCCGGGGAGCGCCCGGAGGAAACCAGGCGCACATCGCGGGCGTCGTCTCAAGCCTCCCGCGGCGCCGTTCCGCGCTCAAGCCAGGGCACCTGGCCGCACGCCGGATCCGTGCGCGGAGTCGGGTGGGGCGTTGCCGCCTTGCTCGTGCGGCGTGTCCGGCGCACGCTGGTCGTATGGGTGTTCGTGACGGCCCCACGCTGATCACGTCCGTGCAGCGGGCGTTTCGTCTGCTGGAGGCGGTGGGCGCGCACGAGAACGGCGTGCAGGCGAAGCAGCTGGCGCGGGAGACGGGGCTGCCCCTGGCCACGGCCTATCACCTGCTGCGGACGATGGTGCATGACGGGTATGTGCGGAAGCTGGACGACGGGGGGTTCGTGCTGGGGGACAAGGTGCAGTCGCTGCACAGCTCGGGGCGTGGGCAGGCGCTGCTGGGGCGGGTGCGTCCCACGCTGGCGGCGTTGCGGGACGAGCTGGCGGCTGCCGCGTATCTCACCTTCTACGAGGAGGGCGAGATCCGGGTCGCGGAGATCGTGGACGGTCCCCGGACGCCGCGGGTGGATCTGTGGGTGGGGTTCGAGGACTCGGGGCACGCGACCGCGCTGGGCAAGTGTGTGCTGCGGGAGCTGGACGACGAGTCGCGCGAGGAGTACCTCTCGCGGCACTCCCTGGCGGATCTCACGCCGCGGACCATTACGAGTCCTTTGGAGCTGTTGCGGCGGCTGGACTCCTCGCCGATGGCTCCGGCCGTCACGGATCTGGAGGAGTACGCGCTGGGCACGGTGTGTGTCGCGGTGCCGGTGTACAGCGGGGAGACGCTCGGCTCGCTCGGTGTCTCGCTGCCGGCGAACCGGCTCTCCCAGCTGGAGGACGTTCTGGAGCGGCTGGTCCCGACCGCGAACCGTGTGACCAGGAGCCTGTCGCTCACTATCTGAAATCCCTGTTCTTGCCGCGTCCGAGTCGAACCCGTTTCCTGGATGAAACAGACATTTCCGGAGTGCGGGCGGCGCACGGTGAGGACTGCGGACGAAACATGAGTCAGGCCCGAGACCATGGTGGCGCCCCCTGGCCGACAGGGCCGCTCAGGAATCGCGTGGCCGGTCCCGGGGCATCGGCCCGGACACGTGCCGCCGCACACCTTGCCTCCGGTACGCCCGTACTGTCCGTGCTGATCGTTCTCGCCGTCGTGCTCGTCGACCTCTTCGGCGGAGCAGGCATGATCTGGCTCTCCCTGCTCGCGGCCGGCCCCGCGCTGGCCGCCACCACCAGCGGGCCGCGCGGGGTCTTGTGCGTCGGACTCCTTGCCGCGGTGCTGGGTGCCGCGCTCGGGATACGGGACGGTGTGCCGGGCCGCGAACTGGTGGCCGTGCTGTCCGCGCTGGCGGCCGTCACTCTCGCGAGTGGCCTGTCCGGCGCGCTGCGGGGGCGTCGTGAGCGGGTGCTCGCGGCCGTCCGCTCGGTCGCGGAGGCCGCCCAGCACGCACTGCTCAGGCCGGTACCGGCGACCGTCGGGCCGTTTCAGGTGGCCGTCCGCTACAGCGCGGCGGCGGCGGAGGCCCGTATCGGCGGGGATCTCTACGCGCTGCTGCCCACTCCGTACGGCGTCAGGCTGATCGTCGGGGATGTGCGCGGCAAGGGGCTGCCGGCCGTGAGCACCGCCGCACTCGTCCTGGGTGTCTTCCAGGAGGCCGCCTACGACGAGCCCGACCTCCTCGCCGTCGTCGCCAGGATCGAGCGGAGCCTGGCGCGCAACCTCGGTACCGACGACTTCGTCACCGCAGTGGTGGCCGGATACCCGCGGGCAGGGCATCTGGAGGTGGTGAACTGCGGACACGCGCCGCCGCTGCTGGTGCGTGCGTCCGGAGGGGTCGTGCCGGTGGATCCCACCCATCCCGCCCCGCCGCTCGGGCTGAGCGCTCTCACGGGCGAGACTCCCAGCCTCCAGGTGCTGCCCTTCGCAGACGGGGATCAGCTGCTGCTCTACACCGACGGGGTCACCGAGGCCCGCAACGACCACCGTGAGTTCTACCCGCTCGCCGAGGGACTGGCGCGCCACCTGTGCGACGAGCCGTCGCGCACCCTCACCGCACTCCACGACGAACTGCTGGCGCATGTGGGCGGCCGACTGCACGACGACGCGGCGCTGCTCCTGCTCCACAAGCCGGCGGTTCCCGACCAGGTGGTTGCCGACCCGGCCGCTCCTTACCCGGCCGTTCCTTATCCGGCCGTTCCCTACCCGGCCGTCTCCGAACCGGCGTCCGAGGCCGGGCGCGACGGCCGCTCCGGCTCCGTTCCGTCCCTGGGCAGCCGAATCCGGTTCGCCGAGCGGGTCGGCGAAACGGCGGACCCGGGTGTTCAGCTCAGCTCCTTCACGCCGTGCGGCGGCAGCGGAGGAAGCTGACGAAGGACGCCACGAGGCGCAGGTCAGCGGGCCGTGCCGAAGTCCTGCGTCCAGTAGCTGCCGGGCTGTGCGAGGCCTATGCCGATCTCCTTGAAACCGCAGTCCAGGATGTTGCGCTTGTGGCCGGGACTGGACATCCAGCCCGCCATGACCTCCTCGGGGGTGGAGTATCCGAACGCGACGTTCTCGCCGTACGCACTCCAGCTGTAGCCGGCAGCCGTGATGCGTTGGCCCGGATCCGAACCGTCGGAGCCCGTGTGCGACATGTTCTGGTGGCTCGCCATGTCCGCGCTGTGATCCTGGGCGGCCTTCGCGAGCTTCGCGTTCAGGGTCAGCGGGGAGCAGCCGACCTTGCCGCGCTCACTGTTGGCCAGGGCCAGGACACGGGCCACGGCGGCGGATGCCGGGGCCGTCGTGCCCGCGGTGCCCGGGGACGCGCTGGCGGTGGCCTTGGGTGTGGGCGCAGTCGAGGCGGGTGCCTTGGGTGTGGGCGCAGTCGAGGCGGGTGCCTTGGGTGTGGCGGGCGCAGTCGAGGCGGGTGCCTTGGGTGTGGCGGGCGCAGTCGAGGCGGGTGCCTCGGGTGCGGAGGGTGCCGTCCAGACGGGTGCCTCGGGCGCCGACGGTGCCGTCGAAGCGGGCGCCTCCGGTGTGGCGGGAGTCGTGGAGGCGGGCGCCTCGGGTGCGGCGGGGGCGGTGGTGACCTGCGAGGCCGGCTCCTGGGGCTGCGGGGTCCAGTGGCCGCCCTTCCACCGCTCCTGCAGGGACGCGTTCTGCCAGTGCTGCCAGTTCTTCCAGCCCTGCCACTGACTGGAGGACCTGGCGTCCGCGACGCTCCGGCCGTTCATACACGCCATGGCGGCGGTCGGTACTGCCAGCGCGCTGAGCACGACGGCAGCGATGGTGATCTGCCGGTGGCGCGTCTTCCTGCGGTGCTTGCTCATGCGGGCCTCGCTCGGTCGTCGCGGGGGCGCCACCGGTGGGCCGGCTCCGCACGGACACTGTGCCTGAGCTGTGGTGACGCCCTTTGGGGCCGCCATTGTTAAAACCTGGGTGAGTAAGCGGCAACGAGCGCCACTACTACCCGGCCTCGTAGGTCCCGAACGCCCTTGAATCGGGCGCACGGGTGTGCCGACCCGGCTGACCCGGGCGCGACCGGACCTGACGTACCGTCAGAAAGCGCCATGCGCTTGGCGGGAGGTGCGACGTCGCCACGGCTGGAACATGCCGGAGGAGCATTCGATCCGTATGTCTGTTTCCGGGTGGCAAGTCTGCCTATATCGCCCGGGCGCCATGTACTACCGCACCACGTTGATGGGGGAAGACGGCGTGATGGATGTCACGCCGAGCTGCCGCAACCATTCCCGGTAGGGGCGTCGGGAAGTTCACCCTCGGCAACAACCAGGGCGCGCCCGGGCTGAGGGTCACGGTCACCGCCGCCGACGGCACCTGGTCACTGACGCTGCCTGCCACGCCTGGTGCAAGGACCTCAGCGCGCAGACCATCACCCCGTACGACTCCGGGTGGTGTGACGCGGTGAAGTGCAAGCAGTCCTCCGCGATCAAGTACATGGTGGTGTGTTCGGAGGCGTGCTGATCAATAACGCCGCCCGAGCGCGATGGGTGAGTGACAGCCGGGCCGGATGCCGGCGCCCAGGGCGTGTTCCCGGCCGGCGGCTTTCGTCCATGGCACCGGATGATGCGGTGTGCCCTCCCGCCAGGCACAGATGCCTGGCGGGAGGGCACACCGATGGTGAATGACCTGCCCAGCCCCCCGAGGCGGTGCAGATCCAGCTCTACGGGCGGGCCCCCGTGCCGTCCGTACAGCTGCATGCGGTCTTGCTGAACGTGCCCGACAGGCGGGCAGAGGTGAACAGCACCGTGACCGAGGTGCTGCCTGTTCGGCTCGGCTGTGGGCTGAGGCGTGTGCTGGGAGGCTTCATCGGCGGCCCGTCACCAGACGATCGAGCCGATGTGCAGTCCGGTCTCGTCCCGTGTCGCCGATTCGTCCCCGCTGACGCCTGCTTCGGCCTGGTCTGCGGCATCCGACAGCGCGCGATACACCACGTCCCAGCCGGGTGCCCCGTGTGGAGAGTCCTCGACGAGCCGCTCTCCCTCCCGCAAGTAGGCCAGCATCCTCTCGTGAGGAGAGGAGCGCTTCTCGTGCTCCATATGCATCCCCTTTTCCGTGTCCCGTTCCTTCATCTGTGGGAAGCAGCTCGCTCCCTTCGTGTCGGGAGCGGTAGGTCCCGAGTCGGGACCACGGGTTTCGCCTCTCGCGACCACCGTGGTCCCGAGAGGCGAGCTACTGCTCTGCGTGCGGTTCGGATATGCGCTTGGCCTTGGTCTCCGCCTTCTCCAGATCCCTGGAGACGGTCGCGGACGAGACCTTCAGCAACGCTGCGATCTCGATGCCCTTCAGGCCCCAGACGTGGGTCAGTTCCCAGACCGTCGCCTGCCTCTCGTCACGGATCGCGGCCTTCACCGCGGCCAGCAGTTCGAGGTATTCCAAGCCCGCGGTGATGTCGTAGGGAGCTGTGGTGTCCGGCCACGGCCTGCCGCCCTCCGGGAGCTCGTCCGAGGGCCGTTCCAGCTGTGCCCGCATCCGTCCCAGTTCCGAGAGGAACTTGTTGCGGGCCACGACGGTCGCGAACACGATGACCGGCTTCCTGAACACTGTGCCCCTGCGGAATTCCTGGATCACCGCGAGACAGGCTTCCTGAGTGACGTCGTGGGCCAGGTGGTAGTCACGCGTCATCCGCATCACCACCGTCAGGAGCCGCGGATGGACCTCCTTCAGTACTTCGCTCAGCTTCGCCTCCTGTTCACGGGACAGCCGGTCTCGTGGCCGCGCGGGACCCGCTCCTCCTGAGTTGGTTGCCATGGGCCGTCCTTCCACCGGACTCAGGCGGGGACGGACCCCGCAGAGGTTGGTTGGTAGTAGGACGCGCAAGGGGCCAACTTCTTTCATCCGTTGCGACGTTGGCGGCGCAAGATTTCCCGCAGCACGGCCGTCCTGACAGGTATGGACACTCGAACCGCGCTTGCGCTGGCGCTCGGCGCGCTGGCCGTCTACGCCGCATACCGCAATCCCGAACTCGGCACCGCAATCGGCATCGGCGTCATCGTCGTGACCCTGCTCTTGGCGTTCTTGAAGTAGAGCGGACGGGCCCGCCCAAGGTCCGCTTCGCTGAGATGGCGTGGAAGGCCGTTGCTGATGGCAGGTGGGCGCAGGCGTTGCGGCGAGCGCCGCTGCCCGGATGAAATCCATTGGTGCGCGTCGCCACGCGACGGAATCATGAGCTGCCGCCGTCGGCCCGGGACGGTGGTCGTTGGTGCGCCGCCCTGGGAGGGACCCTGCATGACCACTGTGCCGATCGTCCGCCGCGTGCTCGGCGACGGGCCCTTCGCCGAAATCGGAGAGCCGGCTCTGGCCGTCATCGACGATCGCTCGCGGATGGTCGCTGTGGGCGGAGACCTCGGGGCGGTTCAGTGGAACGGCAGTGGGACCGCAGACTCCAGATGGACGGGGCACCGGATCGGTGTCTATGAGCGGGACGGATTGCGGTGCCGGCATCTGGTGAGGTCCTGGTACCCGTAGCGCCCCGTGCCGACGGCCAACAGGGGAAGAACGGGGTGGAAGGCGAGAGATCGTACGGCGATCCCTGAACGGCGCAGTGCAGTGGCAGTACCGAACCGATCATCCCGCCACGGCCCTCGATGCTGACGAAGATACGGTCTACGTGGCCTACAACTCCGGAGCCCTGACAGCACTGGACCCTGTGAACGGCTCGGTGCAGTGGCACATCGAACTCGAGGTCGACGGAGCACCGACCACCGCACTGTCCCTCGCGGTAGCGCCCCAAGGGCACTTGCTCGTCGGGACCGTCGACGGCCGCATCCTGGAGTGCTCAGTTCGCCGGTGAGCCCGAGGGAGGAAACACTCGGAGCCGGCGATGCGGCTCAGAACCGGCTGGCGAGCCGGCCGAAACGGGCATGCCGATCACGACCGGCCGATTGCCCGCGCCATCTGCGATCTGGGCGGTCTTGGCGTGGGCGGTCGCCCACTGGGGCACCAAGCCCCGCGCATCGTCAGTACCCGCGCCAGCGCCGACAGTCCGTTTCGATGCCGTGCGCAGAACCGGAAAAGCTCCAGGAGTCGCGGCCAGGCAGCTCTGTCCGGTCCTCCGTGCTGCCGTTCTCGGCCGGATGCGGCTGCTGCCCCCCGGACGTCACTGCTGCGTGGACGCGGCGGGTCGGGGACGCGGTGTGCCGAGCGTCCGTGCTCCGTGCGGTCGTGTGGTGCGCCGATGCTAAGGGGGCGCACGGCCAACAGGTTTCGGCGCGTCCGGCGTGCGCTCTGTCGCGACCGGGCCGGTGGGAGGAGTCTGGGAATTCGGGACGAACGAGGGGGGTTCGGGGTGGACAAGTACGCGGTGATGGCCGGGTGGGCCCGCAAGCGCCTGATCGCGGTGCGCCGCGCCACGCCCGCGCCGGGCGGGGACGTGTCGGCGCTGGCACACGAAGTGGCGGGAGTGTACGGGGAGTTGGCGGAGTTCCTCCCCGAAGTGCAGCCGCCGTCCGGGGATCCGGAGCGGTGGGCGCCCGACGCGGTGGTCAAGGCGGGGGCCGCGGTGGTCGGGGTGCTGGACGAGCTGCGCAACCCGGCGGGGCCGGGGAGGAAGCGCGACCTGCCGGAGCTGTTCTTCGCCGCCTCCCTGGAGCGAACCCTGACCGGCAGCCCGGCGGGCGTCGAGGCTGCCTGCGTCAGCGCGCTGACCGGAGACGCGGAGCAGCTCTGGGCGCGGGCGTTCGGGAAACTGCTCGTGTACGCGATCTCGGTGCCGGTCGTCGGGCTGATCGACGATCTGACGGGGATGCTCGCGGAGGCCGTGGCAACGTCGCGGTGGACGAACCTCCTGGAGCAACTGGTGGTCAGTGGGGAGGAGTTGGCGGCGTCGCCGGTCGCTGTACCGGAACCGGTGGAGTCCCCGGCCGCCCTTTTGGACGGTCCAGGACAGGTGACCCCGCAGCAGCCGGACCCCCCGTCGGCATCGCGCCCCTTGTTCCGCAGGCGCGGACCCATGCGCAGGCTGCGCCGATACAGGGCCGACACCGGTCACCCCGAAGCCCCTCGGCCCACACCCGAGCCGTCGGCCGACCACCCGGAGCGCATGCCCCGGCCGAGCACCTCGCCCGCCGGGACCAGCGGATCGCCGTGGCCCCCGCTGCCGACGGCGGCGCCGGAGGAGCCCGGCGGCGCGGGAGCCCCCGTGCCGCGAAGGCCGGTGCCCCAGGCGCCGTCGACATCGCGCGCCAGGACACCGTCCCGTCCCCAGCCTCCCCGGTCCCTGCGAGGCGTCCTCCCGAAGAACCCCGTTGCCCCGGGGAACACGGCGCCGCCCACGCCCCGCGTGCCGGAGGCCGATCCGACGCAGCGGTCGGTGACGCTTCCGCCGTCGGAGCCGCGCCCCCGGAGCGGGCAGCCTCTCATGCCGCCGCTCGGTGAACCGACGCCGCCCGCACCAGAGTCCAGCGATCGCCGCTCCGTGCCGCCGCGTTCGGGCACGCCCCGGCCAGGGAGCAGTGAAGAACCTGTCCAACCGCCGCCCGCGACTCGCCGGAGCGTCCCGGACAAGCTTCCGCGGTACGAATATGAAACGTGGGATGGCGCCCCGACGCGCGACAGCCAGGCCGAGTGGGGCGTTCCGGAGGCCCGTCCGGTGGATCTGCCGGAGACCGAGCCGACGGAGCCGCCGGGAATCGCTGAACTCTGACACCCCGGGTTCTGACGCAGGTAGGCGTCGCGCACACCATCGTCGTCGTGCCGGCTGTGCGAGCGCGGCCCGCTCGGTCGTCTCGGGATCGTTCGGATGCGCAACGTCTACCGGCCAGGCCAGTTGGGGCGATGCGCTCACACCCGAGGCGTCCGCAGTGCCACATGCGCCGCTGTCGTCCTGCCGGTGTCGACCACCAGGGTCCGACCGTTCACACACTGGCCGCTTCCGCCGGACGACCTCGTCAGCTGTCGTAGTCGACGGCGAGCGTCTCCGTGACCGGGAACGACTGGCAGGTAAGGACATACCCCGCGTCGACCTCGGCGGGTTCGAGGGCGAAGTTGCGGCGCATGTCGGCCTTGCCGTCGGTGACCAGGGCCCGGCAGGTGCCGCACACGCCGCCCTTGCAGGCGAAGGGCAGGTCGGGGCGGGTCTTCTGGGCGCCGTCGAGGATGCTCCGACCGCGGGGCAGGGCGGCGGTCGTGGAGCGGCCGTCGAGCGTGATGGTGACCTCGCTGACCGGGCCCTCGGTGGCCGTGTCCTGGTGGTGCACCTCCCGCACGGGCTCGTCGTCGGCGTAGAACAGCTCCTGGTGGATCCGGTCGCCCGGCACGCCGAGTCCGGCCAGCACCTGCTGGGCGTCGCGGACCATGCCGTGCGGGCCGCACAGCCACCAGTGGTCCGCGCCCGCCACGTCGACCAGCGAGCCGACGAGCGCCGACAGCCGCTCGGCGTCCAGTCGGCCGGAGAGCACCTCGGCCTCGCGGGGTTCGCGGGAGAGGACGTGGGCGAGCTGGAAGCGGGCCGGGTAGAGGTCCTTCAGGTCGGCCAGCTCGTCGGCGAACATCACGGTGCCGGTGCGCCGGTTGCCGTAGAAGAGGGTGACCGTCGAGCGGGAGTCCGCGGCCAGGACCGACTCGGCGATGGACAGCATGGGGGTGATGCCGGAGCCCGCCGCGATCAGCACATGATGGCCGGGGGCGGTGAGGTCGGGTGTGAAGGCGCCGGTCGGGGCCATGACCTCGACCGTGTCTCCGGGGCGCACCTCCCGCACCAGCCATGAGGAGAACAGGCCGCCCGGCACCACCCGCACCCCGATGCGCGGCACCGATCCGGCCGGAGAGCAGATGGAGTACGAGCGGCGCTCGTCACGGCCGTCGATCTCGCGCCGCAGAGTGAGCGACTGCCCGGGGGCGAAGGCGAACTCCTCGGTCAGCTCCGCCGGGATGTCGAAGCTGACCGCGGCCGCGTCCTCGCACAGGGGTTGCACGGCGGCGACCCGCAGGGAGTGGAAGGCCGGCCGGCGGCGGGTACGCGGGCGTACCGCCGGGGCGGGGGCGGCCGACTCCATCAGGTCGTCCATCAGATCTCCTTGACGTACTCGAACGGTTCCAGGCAGGCGCGGCAGCGCCAGAGCGCCTTGCAGGACGTGGCGGCGAAGCGGGACGTCTCCTCCGTGTCCGCCGAGCCGCAGCGCGGGCAGGGCACGGCGGCCCGCCGGGACGGGGGTTCCCCCGCGCGAGCGAAGCCGAGCGTGGGGGAGGTCAGCACGAGCGGCACCGGACCGGCCGGGCGCCGAGGTGCGGCGCCGGGCGGGGCGATTCCGTGTTCGGTGAGCTTGCGGCGGCCCGCCGGGGTGATCCAGTCGCTGGTCCACGGCGGGTCGAGGACGGTGCGGATCTCGACGCGCTCGTACCCGGCGGCGGCAAGCCGCGCGGCCACGTGGGCGCGCATCTCCGCCATCGCCGGGCAGCCCGAGTAGGTCGGCGTGAGGCTTGCGACGACCGTGCCGTCGGGGGAGACCGACACCTCGCGCAGCACACCCAGGTCGGCGAGGGTGAGCATGGGCAGTTCGGGGTCGGGCACCTGTTCGGCGATGTGCCGGGCCCGTCGCACGTCGGTCAGTACGGTCACCATGTCGCCTCCGGATGGGCGCGGGCCACGCTCTGCAACTCGGCCAGCAGCGGCGCCAGATGCTCGGTGTGCTGGCCCGTGCGTCCGGAGCCGGGCAGCGGCCGGTACACGGGCATGGGCAGTGAGCCCGCCTCGGTCACCTGACGCAGCACGGCGACGACGTCGTCGCGTACGTCGTAGGCCGTGAACAACTCGCCGAGGTACGGGGCGACCCGCTCCAGGGCCGTACGCATCCTGCCGTGGGACTCCGCCGTGCCGTCGCCGAGTCGCACGGCCCACTCGGCCGCGTACTGGCGGTGGTAGGCCAGTTCCTTGACGCCCTTCGCGGCGATGGCGGAGAGCACCGGGTCGGGGTGCGCGGCGAGCCGCTCGAAGTGCGCGAGCCGCCAGCTGGACAGTGCCAGGAGCCGCACGACCGAGAACGCGAAGTCCCCGTTCGGGAGTTCGGCCAGGCGTACGTTGCGGAAGTCGTCGGCGTCGCGGAAGTAGGCGTACGCGTCCTCGCCGCGGCCCGTGCCGTCCACCTGGCCGGCGCGTGCGTAGAGCAGGCGGGCCTGGCCGAGCAGGTCGAGGCCGATGTTGGCGAGCGCCACCTCCTCCTCCAGCTCGGGGGCACGGGTGGTCCACTCGGCCAGTCGCTGGGCGCACACGAGCGCGTCGTCGGCGAGCGCGACGCAGGAGGCCGCAAGCTCCCCGGCGTCCAGTCCGTCCGGCACGGTGGTGTCGACCCCGTGCAGGGGGTCCTCGAAGCCGGTGCCGTACGCCCAGCGGGTGTCGTCCTCGTGTCCCTCGGCGAGGGTCAGGTAGACGTGGTCGTCACTCATGCCCTGCTCCTCAGATGTGCGGGACGTCGGCGGGGATGTCGTAGAAGGTCGGGTGGCGGTAGACCTTGTCGGCGCTCGGTGCGAAGAACGGGTCCTTCTCGTCGCGGGTGGAGGCGGCGACGTGCTCCGAGCGCACCACCCAGATGCTCACGCCCTCGTTGCGACGCGTGTACAGGTCACGGGCGTGGGTCAGGGCCATCGCGTCGTCGGCGGCGTGCAGCGAGCCGACGTGTACGTGGTTCAGTCCGCGCTTGCCCCGTACGAACACCTCGTACAGCGGCCAGCCGTCCTTCTTGCCGTCGGTGTCGCTCATGCCGCCGTTTCCTTCCGGGCTCGCTCACTCTGCTTGGCCGCGTGGGCGGTGGCCGCCTCACGGACCCAGGCGCCCTCCTCGTGGGCCGTCCGCCGCCGGGAGATCCGCTCGGCGTTGCACGGTCCGTCGCCCTTGATGACCCGCATCAGCTCGTCCCAGTCCGGGGTGCCGAAGTCGTGGTGTCCGCGCTCCTCGTTCCAGCGCAGCTCGGGGTCGGGCAGGACGACGCCCAGCTTCTCGGCCTGCGGGACGGTCATGTCCACGAAACGCTGGCGCAGTTCGTCGTTGCTGTGGCGCTTGATCTTCCAGGCCATGGACTGGGCCGAGTTGGGGGAGTTGTCGTCGGGCGGCCCGAACATCATCAGCGACGGCCACCACCAGCGGTCCACCGCGTCCTGCACCATCGCCCGCTGGGCGTCGGTGCCGCGCATCATGGTCAGCAGCAGCTCGTACCCCTGGCGCTGGTGGAACGACTCCTCCTTGCAGATCCGCACCATGGCACGCGCGTACGGACCGTAGGAACTCCTGCACAGCGGCACCTGGTTGCAGATCGCCGCGCCGTCGACGAACCAGCCGATCACGCCGACGTCGGCGAAGCTCAGGGTGGGGTAGTTGAAGATCGACGAGTACTTCTGCCGGCCCTCGATGAGCCGCTCGGTGAGATCGGCGCGGTCGGCGCCCAGGGTCTCGGCCGCCGAGTACAGGTACAGCCCGTGCCCGGCCTCGTCCTGGACCTTCGCGAACAGGATGGCCTTGCGACGCAGCGACGGGGCGCGGGTGATCCACTCGCCCTCCGGCTGCATGCCGATGATCTCCGAGTGCGCGTGCTGCGCGATCTGCCGGATCAGCGTCTTGCGGTAGCCGTCCGGCATCCAGTCGCGCGGCTCGACCCGCTGGTCACGCGCGACGGTCGCGTCGAAGTGCTCCTGGAGCCGCTCTTCGGCCGCCGGCCCGACGCCGTCGGCGCCGGTGGCGGCGGAGTGTGTCGTGGTCATCGATACCAGCTTCCCTACCGACCATTCGTTCGGTTCCAGTCTGACGGTTTTCTTCCGGCCGGGCAAGACTTTCGTCCTGCCCGGCCGCGGGGCCGCTCAGGGCCAGGCGTAGAAACCCTGCCCCGTCTTGCGCCCCAGCTCGCCGCGCGCGACCTTGTCGCGCAGCAGCCGCGGCGGCGCGAAGCGCTCCCCGAGCGTGGCGTGCAGGTGCTCGGCGATGGCGAGGCGTACGTCCAGTCCGACCAGGTCGGTCAGGCGCAGGGGGCCCATCGGGTGCTTGTAGCCGAGACTCATGGCGTCGTCGATGGCCGCCGGCCCGGCGACCCCCTCCTCGACCATGCGGATCGCCTCCAGGCCCAGCGCCACGCCGAGGCGGCTGCTGGCGAACCCGGGGGAGTCCTTGACGACGACGTCCTTCTTGCCGAGGGCGTGCGTCCAGGCGAGCGCAAGCAGGACGGTCGCGTCCTCGGTCTCCGGGGCGACGACGATCTCGATCAGCTCGGAGGCCGGTACCGGATTGAAGAAGTGCATGCCGAGGAAGCGCCCGGGGAGGGAGAGAGCCGACGCGAGGTCGGTGACCGACAGGGAGCTGGTGTTGCTGGCCAGGACGGTCGCCGGACTCAGGACCCGCTCGGCGGCGGCGAGCAGCCGGGCCTTGAGCGAGGCGTCCTCGGGGACGGCCTCGACGACGAGATCGGACGTCCGCGGCAGCTCGTCGACCGATCCGACGACGGAGACCCGGCCGAGCACGTCCTCGGCGGGCGCGTCGAGCCTGCCGCGCTCGGCGGCGCGCGTCAGCCCGGTGGCGACCCGGTCCAGCGCGGCGGCCGCTGCCTGCTCGCCGCTCTCCACGACGGTCACGGACGAGCCCGCGGCCGCGAACGACTGGGCGATGCCGGCGCCCATCCGGCCGCCGCCGATCACGCCCACGACGGAGGGCGCGGACGCGGCGTCTGCCGTGGCGGTGTTCATGCCCTGCTCCTCTTCTCCAGGAAGCGGGTCATCCGCTCCCGCTTGTCCTGTCCCTCGAACAGCACGGCCTGCGCCAGGTCGTCGGCCACCGGATGGGCGCCCGGCGAGTCGACCACGAGCTTGGTCAGGCGCAGGGCCGCGGCCGAGGAGCGGGCCATCCGGTCCAGCAGCGCGTGCGCCTCGTCGAGGAGCCGGTCGGCCGGTACGACGTCGATGACCAGCCCGGCCGCCAGCGCCGCCCGCGCGTCCAGGTTCCGTCCGGCGAGCAGTACCTGCTTGGCCACCGACTCGCCGACCAGCTCGGGCAGCCGCCAGCAGGCCCCGGCCGCGGCGAGGATGCCGAGCCCCGGCTCGGGGTTGCCGAACACCGCGTCCGGTCCCGCGATGCGCAGATCGCAGGCGTACGAGAGTTCGGCGCCGCCGCCCAGCGCCCAGCCGTCGACCGCGGCGAGGGTCGGCATGGGCAGTCTGCGAACCCGCTCGAACAGGCGGCTGTTGATGCCCTGAAGGGCTTCGTCGCGGCCGCGTCGCAGCAGCTCCGCGATGTCGGCTCCGCCCGCGAAGACGCCGCCGTGCCCGGTCAGCAGCAGGAACCTTGGGACACGTTCCAGCAGGTCGCACACGGCGTGCAGTTCGCGGATCATCAGCCCGCTGATGGCGTTGCGAGCCTCGGGGCGGTGCAGGGTGACGACGACCCGGTCGTCGCGCTCCTCGACCAGCAGCGTCTCGTACACGCCGCTCATGCGCGCTCCTCGACCAGCAGTCTCGTACACGCCGCTCATGCGCGCTCCTCGACCAGCAGTCTCGTACACGCCGCTCATGCGCGCTCCTCGACCAGCGGGGACCCGTCCGCGGCGCTCATACGCGCTCCACGAGCATCGCGACGCCCTGGCCGACCCCCACGCACAGGGTGGCCAGGCCCCGGCGGGCGTCCTCGCGCTCCAGCCGGCCGATCAGCGTGAGCAGGATGCGGGCGCCGGAGCAGCCGAGGGGATGGCCGAGCGCGATGGCACCGCCGTCGGCGTTGACCTTCTCCTCGTCGAGCTTCAACCGCCGTATCACCGCGAGTGCCTGCGCGGCGAAGGCCTCGTTCAGCTCGACCGCGTCCAGGTCGCCGCTCTCCAGGCCGGCCCGGGCGAGGGCCTTCTCGGTGGCGGGGACGGGGCCGAGCCCCATCAGGTTGGGCTGTACGCCGGCCGAGGCGGCGGTGACGATCCGTGCGCGCGGGGTGAGCCCGTACCGCTCGACGGCCGCCGCGCTCGCCACCACCAGCGCGGCGGCGCCGTCGGACAGCGGCGAGGAGGAACCGGCGGTGACGATGCCCTCCGGCCGGAAGATGGTCCGCAGGGTGCCGAGCTTCTCCAGGGTCGTACCTGGGCGTGGGCCCTCGTCGCGGGTGACCTCCCCGTCCTTCACCCGTACCGGCACGATCTCGCGGCCGAAGCGGCCGGCCTCCTGCGCGGCCACCGCCCGCTGGTGGCTGCGCAGTGCGAAGGCGTCGGAGTCGGCGCGGGTGATGCCGTCGAGCGCGGCGACCTCTTCGGCGGTCTCCCCCATCGACAGGGTCACCTTCACCGTCTCGGGGCCCGCGTCGGCGGTGACGGACCGGTCTGCGGCCGTGAAGCGCGGGTTGGTGAAGCGCCAGCCCAGCGAGGTGTCGTGCACCTCGCCCGGCTTGGCCCACGGGGTGCCGGGCTTGGCCATCACCCAGGGCGCGCGGGTCATCGACTCCACGCCGCCGGCGACGACGAGGTCGGCCTCCCCGGACCGGATCGCCTGGGCCGCGTTGGCGACCGCCGTCAGCCCGGACGCGCACAGCCGGTTGACGGTGTAACCGGGCACGGTGTGCGGGAGGCCGGCGAGCAGCACGGCCATGCGGGCCACGTCCCGGTTGTCCTCACCGGCCTGGTTGGCCGCCCCGAGGATCACCTCGTCCACGGCGTCGCCCGGTACCCCGCTGCGCCGCACCGCCTCGCCGACGACCAGGGCCGCCAGGTCGTCCGGCCGTACGGAGGCCAGCGCGCCTCCGTACCGGCCCTGCGGGGTGCGGGCGCCGTCGATCAGAAAGACCTCGTCAGGCATCTGCGGACTCCTCGGTGTGTTCCTCGGCGGTGGCGGGCCGACGCGACTGGAGCGTGGCGAAGCGGCCGGTGACGAAGGCCGGGGCGCGGTGACGGGCGAAGAAGTCCGGACGCTCGGGGAGGTTCTGGGGCATGCGTTCCACCTCTTGACAGGCAGTGGTGATGCTGGATTACTAGGCCGTGCCGCACGCTAACCGAATGTTCGGTCGGGACACAAGATGGTGAAAAAGGTGACGCAGGCCACAGGAGCGACATCGGCCGGGGCGACGCCCGCCGAGGCGATGTTCGCCGCGGACGAGGCGTCCCGGGCGCTGGGCGTCGAGCTTCTCGAGCAGGGCGAAGGGACCGCCGTGCTCCGGATGACCCTGACGCCGGCGATGGTGAACGGACACGGGATCGCCCACGGCGGCTATGTGTTCCTGCTCGCCGACACCGCCTTCGCCTGCGCCTGCAACAGCCACGGACCCGTGACCGTCGCGGCCGGGGCCGACATCGATTTCGTCGCCCCGGCGTACGAGGGTGATGTCCTGGTGGCCACGGCACGCGAGCGCGCCCGGTTCGGCCGCAGCGGCATCTACGACGTGAGCGTGCTGCGCGGCGACGAGGTGATCGCGGAGTTCCGCGGACGCAGCCGCAGTATCAGAGGCACGACGACGAAGGAGTCGCGATGAACACCGCAGCGACGGCCGGCGCGGCCACCGGACCCCGCCCGGCCCGTCTGGGAGAGCCGCTTCCGCAGGATCTGCTGGACGAGGGCGAGCGCCTCACCCGCGAGCAGCTGAGGGAGCTCCAACTCGACCGGCTGCGGGCGACGTTGCGGCACGCGTACGACAACGTGGAGCTGTACCGCAGGAAGTTCGACGAGGCCGGGATCAAGCCCGACGACTGCCGCTCCCTGGAGGACCTGTCCCGGTTCCCCTTCACCACCAAGGCGGATCTGCGGGAGACCTACCCCTTCGGCATGTTCGCCGTCCCGATGGCGGACGTACGGCGCATCCACGCCTCCAGCGGCACCACGGGCCGCCCCACGGTCGTCGGATACACGGAGAACGACCTCGCCATGTGGGCCGACATGATCGCCCGTTCCATCCGCGCGGCCGGCGGCCGTCGCGGGCACAAGGTGCACATCTCCTACGGATACGGCCTTTTCACCGGCGGCCTGGGCGCGCACTACGGCGCCGAGCGCGCCGGCTGCACGGTGATCCCCGCCTCCGGCGGCATGACGGCCCGCCAGGTGCAGATCATCCAGGACTTCGAGCCCGAGATCATCATGGTCACCCCGTCCTACATGCTCACCCTGCTCGACGAGTTCGAGAGGCAGGGCGTCGACCCGCGCACGACGTCCCTCCAGGTGGGCATCTTCGGGGCCGAGCCGTGGACGGAGGCGATGCGCCGTGAGATCGAGGAGCGCATGGACATCCACGCGGTCGACATCTACGGCCTGTCCGAGGTGATCGGCCCCGGGGTCGCGCAGGAGTGCGTCGAGACCAAGGACGGGCTGCATGTGTGGGAGGACCACTTCTACCCCGAGGTGGTCGATCCGTTCACCGGCGCCGTGCTGGCCGAGGGCGAGGAGGGCGAGGTGGTCTTCACCTCCCTCACCAAGGAGGCCCTGCCGATCATCCGCTACCGGACCCGTGACCTGTCCCGGCTGCTGCCCGGCACCGCACGGCCCGCCTTCCGCCGCATCGAGAAGATCACCGGCCGCTCCGACGACATGATCATCCTGCGTGGTGTGAACGTCTTCCCCAGTCAGATCGAGGAGATCGTGCTGCGCACACCCGGTGTCGCCCCGCATTTCCAGGTGCAGCTGACCCGGCGCGGCCGGATGGACCACATGACCGTCCGCGTCGAGGCGCGCCCCGGGACCGGGACCGAGCAGCGGGAGGCGGCCGCGAAGACGATCGCCCAGGGCGTCAAGGACGGCGTGGGCGTCACCGTCGAGGTGGCGATCGTCGACCCGGAGACCCTGGAGCGCTCGCTGGGCAAGCTGCGCCGGGTGAAGGATCTCCGTCAGCAGTGACCTGCCGGTGACCGCGGGAGCGTTTCTCCCCGACCACGGGCCGAGCGTGGATCGCTCGGCCCGCGGCCCGTGGATGTCAGGCGGTGACGAGGGTGAGTCCGTACGTACTGAGGATCTCGTTCACGGGCTGGAACCAGGTCTGGCCGCCGCTCGTGCAGTTGCCCCAGCCGCCCGAGGTCACGCCCTGGGCCTGGTCGCCGGTGATGAACGAGCCGCCGGAGTCGCCGGGTTCGGCGCAGACGCTGGTGCCGGTGAGGCCGTAGACGGGTCCCTGGCTGTAGTTGACGGTCTCGTTCTGGGTCAGCACGGTGCCGCAGTGCCAGTGGGTGGTGGAGCCGGAGCGGCAGATGGACGAGCCGACGGGGGCCACGGCCGAGCCGCGGACGAGTACGTCGCTGACGGTGCCCCAGCCGAGCACCACCGGTACGGTCCACCAGCCGTTGCCGATCCGGATGTACGAGTAGTCGTTGCCCGGGAACGACGATCCGGCGAAGGTGCCCATCGCCGAGCCGTCCCAGCCGGCCACGGAACTGCCGGCCGAACCGCAGTGTCCCGCGCTCACGAAGCCGCCCACCACGGAGAAGCCTATGGAGCAGCGGGTGTTGCCGTTGATGTAGTACGGGTCGCCGCCGACGGTGCCCGCGGAGAACGTGCGCGGCGCCTCCGCGGTGGCGGAGGTGTGGACTGTGAGCAGACCTGCCTCGCGCGCGGGTGCCAGGAACGCTGTCACCGCGGCGCTGTGCTCCGCGCCCTGCCGGACCTCGGCCACCAGGCTGCTGGTGCGGGGGTCGACATGCCAACTGCGGACGGCTGTGGGGGCGCCGTCCGACGTGGCGGTGTCGTCGAGAGCGGCCTTGGCCGCGTCCAGCGTCCGGGCGCTGTGCGTGACCCGTACGACCGTGGCGCCGGTGGCTCGTACGGAGTCGGCCGCCGTGGTGTTCGTGTCCGTGACTCCGACGACGAGTGTGCCGCGCGCCGGGTCGTACCAGGAACCGCCGAACGTCCGCCCCGCCGCTTGCTCGGCCCGCGGCGCGAGCTTCGCGGCGGCGGTTTCACGCTCACCCCTGGTGCGGGCCTGCGGCGCGGTGAGGCCGAGGTCGCGCTGCATGGCGGTGACCAGGCCGGGGGAGAGGGGGCGGGGACCGGCCGGTTGTGCCGTCGCCGTTTCGACGGGCAACAGCCCCAGAGCGCACGTGCCGAGGGCTAACAGGACGGACAGGCCCCGGCGAAGACGCGTAACACGTCGCATGGGTGAACCCCTTCCATTCTCAACTGCCGAAGAAGGTATGGACCTTTAGGGTTCAGTGTTGGAAGCATGTTGCGTGCATGTCAATGGTTGCCGATGCGGAACGGGCCCGTCATGCCGCTCGTGCTCGCATCATTCGGAAGCTAAAGTATCGATATCGCGGTATTGCGATGTACGTCCCCTTTGGTGCAGGGGTGAGGGGCATGGGCGCTACCGAAGCGGCACCCGCCACGCATGCAGGGCCTCCCGGCCTGAGGCGAGAAGTCGGATTCATCGGGCTGATCTGGGCCTCGGAGGGGTCGATCATCGGGTCCGGCTGGCTGTTCGGCGCGCAGGGTGCCTTGGCGGCGGCGGGCCCGGCCGCGATCATCTCCTGGGGGATCGGGGGTGTCGCGATCCTCATCCTGGCGTTGGTCCATGCCGAACTGGGCGGCATGTATCCCGTGTCCGGCGGTACGGCCCGCTTCCCGCACTACGCGTTCGGCGGCGCGGCGGGAGCGTCGTTCGGCTGGTTCTCCTGGCTCCAGGCGGCCACGGTGGCACCGATCGAGGTGCTGGCCATGATCACGTACGGCCAGCACTACGCATGGGCGAACGGCTGGCTGAAGACCCAGGGGGGCCAGCACATCCTGACCGCTTCCGGGATCGCCGTCGCGGTCGGGCTGATGGCGGTGATCACCGCCGTCAACTTCCTCAGCATCCGCCTGTTGGCCCGCACCAACAGCGCGGCGACCTGGTGGAAGGTCGGCATCCCGCTGCTGACGATCTTCGTGTTCGCCATCGCCCAGTTCCACGTCGGCAACTTCACCGCCGCAGACGGGTTCAACCCCTACGGCGCGAAGGGCATCCTGTCCGCGGTCTCCTCCAGCGGCATCATCTTCGCGCTGCTCGGATTCGAACAGGCCGACCAGCTCGCCGGTGAGAGCGCCAACCCGAAACGCGACATCCCGCGTGCGGTGATCGGCTCCATCGTGATCGGCGCGATCATCTACATCCTGCTTCAGGTCGCGTTCCTCGCCGCGCTTCCCGCCTCCCAGATCCAGGGCACCTGGGCCACCGCCGCCTTCAACACCCTGACCGGTCCGTTCGCGCAGGTCGCCACGCTCATCAGTCTGGGCTGGCTGGCCACGGTCCTCTACCTCGACGCGGTGGTCTCGCCCGCCGGTACCGGCCTGATCTACATCACCGGCTCCTCGCGGGTCTCCTACGGACTCAGCCGCAACGGCTATGTGCCGTCGTCCTTCGAGGCGACCAACCGGAACGGGGTGCCCTGGGTCGGGCTCATCGCCGCTTTCGTCGTCGGCTGTGTGTGCTTCCTGCCGTTCCCGAGCTGGCGCTCGCTGGTGGGGCTGATCACCAGTGCCAGCGTGCTGATGTACGCCGGCGCGCCCCTGTCCTTCGGGGTCTTCCGCCGCCGCCTCCCGAACGTCGACCGCCCGTACCGGCTGCCCGGTGGCAGCTGGATGTCCCCGTTGGCCTTCGTCGTCGCCAACTTCCTCATCCTGTGGTCGGGCTGGACCACGGACTGGAAACTGGGCATCGCGATCCTGATCGGCTACGTCATCCTCATCGCCAACCGCGTGTTCAAGATGAACCCGATCACGCCCCAACTCGATCTGCGTGCCGCCCAGTGGCTCCCCGCCTATCTGATCGGCATGGGCCTCATCGTCTACGCCAGCGACTTCGGCCCCCTCAAGCACCCGTGGTTCCCCCTGTGGTGGGACATGGCTGCCGTCACGGTCCTCAGCCTCGCCATCTACTACTGGGCCATGGCGGTGGCCCTCCCCACGGAACAGATCCGGCGCATGGTCGACCGGGTGGTCGTTCCGGAGGAGGCCGCGCTGCACTGAGTGCGAGGGGCGGGGTGGCGGCGGGCGCGTGGTTGCCGGGGACGGGTGTGCCGTGGACGAGGAAGGACCTCTGAGGGTCTTCCGGGGCCCGCCCGCGCAGGGCATGCGCCGGCGCGGCCAGGTCGGCACCGGACTCGGAGGTCTCGGGCGCGCCGGGTCTGCGTGCCCGTGTCGACCATGGCCTGCCGCCTTTCCGTGGCCGCGAAGATATAGGTTCAAGGTGCAGTTATAGGGTGTCACGAAACTTCTTGACTATCTTCTTCGCGTTGAGTTATAACTTCTAACGAACGCAGAAGTGAGCAGCCAACGCGGAGCGCAGTGGAGGTCGTCATGAACGCCGAAGGACTCGTCGAGGTCGTACTGCCGGGCAAGGTGGAGCCGGAAGGGCTGGAGATCCGGCACGGAGCGGTGCCCGCCGCGGGCCCCGGCCAGGTCGTGATCCGGATGGAGGCGACCGGGGTCTCCTTCGCGGAGCAGCAGATGCGCCGCGGCCGGTACTACGACCAGCCGGCGTTCCCGTTCGTGCCCGGCTACGACCTGGTCGGCACCGTCCTCACGACCGGCGAGGGCGTCGGGCCCGGTCTGATCGGCACCCGGGTGGCCGCACTGGTCAAGGTCGGCGGCTGGGCGAGCCACGTGCTCGTCGACGCGGCGGACGTGGTGCCGGTGCCCGACGGGATCGGCGCGGCGGAGGCGGAGACCGTGGTGGTCAACGGCATCACCGCCTGGCAGATGCTGCACCGCAAGGCACGCATCCGCGCGGGGCAGACCATCCTGGTCCACGGTGCAAACGGCGGCGTCGGCTCGGTCCTGGTCCAGCTCGCCCGGGCCGCGGGCGTGAAGGTGATCGGCACGGCGTCCGCGCGTCACCACGACGCGCTGCGGGAGCGGGGCGTCATCCCCGTCGACTACCGCACCGACGACGTGGCCGCACGGGTCCGCGAGCTCGCCCCCGGCGGGGTGGACGCCGTCTTCGACCACGTCGGCGGCCGCAGCGCGGTCGACTCCTGGAACCTCCTCGCGCCCGGCGGCACGCTCGTCTCGTACGGCAGCGCCTCCACCCGGGACGACGAGGGCTCCAAGCAGTGGCCCGTGCTCAAGCTGCTCGGCCGGGTGTGGCTGTGGAACGCGCTGCCCAACCGCCGCCGCGCCTACTTCTTCAACGTCTGGGCAGGGCGGGCCCTGGCCAAGGACCGGTTCCGGGCCCGGCTGCGCGCCGACCTCACCGAGGTCTTCGCAGCCCTCCAGCGCGGTGACGTCACCGCCCAGATCGCCGCCCAACTGCCCCTCACCCGCGTCGCCGACGCGCTGCGGCTGGCCGAGTCCGGCACCGTCGCGGGGAAGGTCGTGCTGAACCCGTAGCAGGTCCTTCCGCAGCCGCCGATCGCGCACCTTGCCGCCGACACACACCTTCCCCTGCAATCCCTCTCCCACCCGAAACGCGAGGAACCGCCCATGACCGCCACCCCTACCGCCCACGCCGCCACCCCGAGCCGCCGCCGGGCACGGCTGCTCGTCCCCGCGGCGATCGCCGCCCTCGCCTTCACCGCCACGACGGCCGCCGCGGACACCTCACCGGCGACCGCGGCCGAGCGGACGGCCACGGCCCACGACCGCCGGGGAGCCGAACACAAGCCGAAGGCGATGCTCGACGCGTGGCTGCGGCTCTGGAACGGCGATTTCGCCCAGGCCCCGGGCATCATCTCGCCCGGCTTCCGGGTCCACGCCGCCCTCCTCGACGGCGGTGACGGCAGCTCCATCCGGGGCGTCGACGGCCTGGTGGCCTGGATCGGCCAGACCCGCGCGGCATTCCGCGACCTGCGCTTCACCATCGAGGTCCCCCCGCTGGTCGACGGCCGCTACGCATCGGTGCGCTGGACGGCCACCGGCACCTACGCCGGCGGCTTCCCCGGCGCCAAGGCCCAGCCGGGGACCGTGGTCACCTTCACCGGCACCGACACACTCCGCATGCGGGACGGCAAGTTCGTGGAGTACTGGGTCAACACCGACACCCTGAGCCTGCTCACCCAGCTCCAGGCACTCTGAAGCACGTCCCCCCCGAGGCAGCGGCGGTGACGGGTGTGCCGTCGGCACGGTCCGGTGCCTGACATGCCGCTGAGTGGAGCAATGACCGGTACGTCGTGCCGAGTCGCAGCAGGCTGGGCGTCTTGCCGAAACCGTGTGCCAGGAGCTCCGTGTGAACAGGCTGCATCGAACGTGCCGTCAGTCGTGTCATTCGCTCGCGGGCCCGCTCTCGGTGCACCCCCTTGCCTCGGTGACGTCCGAGCTCCCGACCCTCGCGCAGCGCCGCGGGACACCGTGAGGTGGCGGGGCCGCGGCGCGGAGGCGGAGAGCGCCACGCCGCACGCGAACAGCACGGGCCGCTCGCTGCCGGAACCGCCGCTGTGGATGCGCTGGCTACCCCTTTTCTACGTCGCGGCCGTCCTGCTGATCGAGCCCATCACGCCCGTGGAGTGGCCGGTGAGCTTCCTGCTGATCGCTCTCCCGTTGGTGGCCGCCTTCGCCCACGGCCCCGTGATGGTCGTCTGCGTCACCGTCTTCGCCGTCGTGTTCGAAGGGGTCCTGGCCGGTACCCCGTGCTGTGCGGGACGTTCCGTCGGCTACCTGTGGGACCGCCACTACGTGGCCGTCTACTTCTGCACCGCTCTCGTCGGCACCCTCGGAACCATCCTGGCCGTCAGCCGGATGCGACGGGAGCGCACGCTGGCCACCGTGCGCTTCGTGGCCGAGATCGCCCAGCGCGTCCTGCTCAGGCCCGTTCCGCACCGCGTCGGTGACATCCTGGTGGAGAGCTTCTACCTCTCCGCCGACGCGGAGGCACGAGTCGGAGGCGACCTTTACGAGGCGGTGCCCACGACGCACGGCCTGCGCCTCGTGATCGGCGACGTCCGAGGCAAGGGTCTGTTCGCCGTGGAGACAGCCGCCGCCCTGCTCGCCGCCTTCCGGGAAGCCGCCCACGACGAACCCGACCTCGCCGCCCTGGCGGGCCGGGTGGAGACCAGCATGAGCCGCCGGGCCGCCGACTACGCCGGCAGCGACATGGCCGAGCGCTTCGTCACCGCGGTCTTCGCGGAAATCGTGACCTCCGACCGGGTCGTGCGGATCGTCAACTGCGGCCACCCGCCCCCGCTGCTCATCAGCGCCGCCGAAGTGACCGAACTGGAGACGGACCGGTCCTCACCGCCCCTCAACCTCGGCGTGCTCGTCGGAGAGCCGTACCGCGCCGACGAACATCCCTTTCGGCCGGGCGATCAGCTCCTGCTGTACACCGACGGCGTCACCGAGACACGCGACGGGGACGGCGCCTTCTACCCGCTCGTCCAGCGCATCCGCTCCTGGGGCGTCCTCCCGCCCCGGGAACTCCTCGACCGGCTCCACCACGATCTGCTCGCCTACAGCGACAACCGTCTCCATGACGACACCGCCGCACTCATCGCCTGTTACGTCCCCGACGAACCGCGGGCACCCACCGACCCGCAGGCTCTGTGAGCCGGAGCGATCAGCGAGGATCCGGACGGCCGTTCGTGATGCGGTTCCACAGGGAGCGGGTGGCACCGAAGCCGCTCTCGTGGACCCACACGTGCGTGCAGGACGGGCACTGGAGGTGGAGCAGGCTGCCGGTGTTGGAGAGCAGATAGCGCCAGTGGTCGGAGCAGGTGCGCCGTTGCTCGCACGGGGCGCACCCGCGACTGTCGTTGCAGTTCGGACAGCTCACCCAGGCGCGGCGCCCGCGGTCCGCCTGCGGGTCAAGCGGCAGCATGGCCGCCTCCGCGCGGGGGAAGCACACCGGCCGCGACCAGGTCGGCGTACAGGCGTTGCTGCTCCTCGTCGAGACCGGAGTACAGCAGGTCGTACGCGGCCTCCTCGCCGCGCATGACCTCCATCGGGTCCCAGTCGGGGCCGAGGGCGGCCAGGACCTGGGCCTGTCGTTGCACCTCCTGTGCGGTGAGGTCGACGGAGAAGTCGACCAGCGCGGGGGTGCCGTCGGAAGGCGGGAGGTTATGTGGGGCCATGAGACGAAACTTAGGTATGCCTTCTTTGCCGGGGCAAGAGGGGGTGGTCGAAGTCACAGCAGGTCGGCGACTGTTTCGACGGCCTTTGCCGGTTCGCTCGTCCCGGATCGCCGCTCGTTGCGCTCCGAGCGGTCAGCTGGGCTTTTCGCCGGTTTCGCAGATACGGCGGGCGATCTCGCGCAGTTTGATGTTGTGGTCCTGGGACGCCTTCTTGAGCAGCTTGAACGCCGAGTCCTCGGTCAGCCCGTAGCGCTCCATGAGGATGCCCATGGCCTCGCCGATCTCGTGACGGGTCTCCAGGGCGTCACCGAGCTGCTGATGCGTACGGGCCGCGGAGAAGGCCACGGCCGCGTGCGAGGCGAGGATCCAGCCGGCCCGCTGAGCGGCCTCGTCGAAGGTGCGCGGCCGGCGGGAGTACAGGTTGAGGGCGCCGAGCTCGTCGTCCTCGGTGAAGAGGAGGAAGCCCATCACGCTCCCCATGCCCAGCTTCCTCAGCTCGGGAGCGAAGTGGGACCAGCGCTCATGCGGTCGGCTCAAGTCCTCGATGGTGTAGATCTGCTGACGGTCGGTCACGGCGTCGAAGCACGGGCCTTCCCGCAGGTCCTGCTGGATTTGGTCCGCACGCCGCACCACGTCGCTCGTCGCCGCCAGAGGACGCACCTCGCCCCGCCGCACGGTGAGGATGCCGGCGTCGTCACAGCCGTTGATCAGAACCGTCGCGTGCTCCACGACGCGGTCCAGTGTGTCCTGGACCGTGTCCTGGGCCAGCAGATCCCGCGCCATTTCCGCCAGGGCGACGGCGAACTGCTCCCAGACCTCGCCGGGCTCGTGCGACATGTGCCACCTGCTTGTTCGTCGAAGCGTCGACGACGCTCATCCGCGGTCCCATCTTGCCACTCGGGCGTCCCCGCCGCGCCGGACGGGCATGTGGGGGCGCCGTGCCCGTACACGCCTGTCCGCGATGTTCCTCGTTCAAACGGTGCGGTCCGCGCGAAACCGTCTGTTTCACAGGTGCGATCAAGGGTGACCCGAAGGAGGACCGAAGTCCCACGAACAACAGATCGCGCAACACCATCGCGATCACAGGAGGCCCCCCATGAACGACTGGCGCGAGTTTGCGGCCTGCCGGAGTGTCGACCCCGATCTGTTCTTCCCCATCGGCAGTACAGGCCCCGCGCTGCCGCAGATCGAAGAGGCGAAGGCCGTCTGCCGACACTGCCCCGTCCGTGAGGAGTGCCTGGGCTGGGCGCTCGACACGGGGCAGACCATCGGCGTCTGGGGCGGTACGAGCGAGACCGAACGACGCGCGCTGAGGCGCCGCACGGCCGCCCGCAGGTCCCGGGACACCGGATCGTAGGCACGCGGCGGCGAAGGGTGGGCGACGCCCGCGCGGTGCGAGGACATCCTGACCGGGGGAGTCCTGTGCGACGACGCGTGGTGCGATGACGAGCGAGACATCCCGCCGACGAGACCGGGGAGGCGCGATGGAAAGCGACCCGAACGGGGACGAGAAAGTGCCGGGCGACGAGCCCCAGGGCCTCACCAGCACCTTTCCCGGACAGCTGCGCAACGTGACCGACGCCCGCCTCATGGCGGACGACTATCTGTGCGAACTCGCGCGGACGTCACCGCCCGGAGCGGCCGAGCACTGGGACGACATCCTGCTGGTGGTGACGGAGCTGGCCGCCAACACGGTCCAGTACGCTCCCGGGCCCTTCGAACTCCGGATCCGCCCCACCTTCGACGGAGTGCATGTCACGCTCCGCGACAGCAGCACGACGCCCCCCGCGCCTCGCCGCGTCGACCCGGCCCACGGCGCGGGCGGAATCGGCTGGCACCTCCTCCACGCGCTCTGCCGTCAGGTCAGCGTCGTGGTGCGGCCCGACGGCAAGGACGTGCACGCCTTCCTGCCCTGGTGAGCGCTTCTTCGCCGCCTGCAGGTGTCGGTTCGCGTGACCGGGGCACACGGGACTGCCGAAGGACACATCAGCCCCGCACCAGAACGAGGTGGAACAGTGAACCTGGAGCAGCACCGAGCGTCCGGTCCCGCCGACGGCACGGGTGACGATGTGCCGGAGCCCGTCGACGACACGGGTGACGCGGTGCCGGAGCCCGCCGACGAAGAGCGTGCCGCCTGGGCACGGGTACGCCGCTCGGCCACGGGAATGGGGCACCACGAGGCAAGGTCCGCGCTGGCCGTCGCCCGGAAGGCGGCTCGCGGTGGTGCGCTCACCGACAGGGGCGCGGTCGTCGCACGGGCGGAGGCCGAGGAGTGGGAGCGGGTCACCGAGACACTCGCCGACCACGCGGGACCCTACGACCCCGCCGACGACCCCTTCGTCCAGGGCGAACAGGACGCTCGCGACGGCCGCGCCCTGCTCGCTCCGCATACCCCTGCTCCCCCTCCCGCCCCCGTCGCGCTTCGCGCACGGACACTGCCGCACCAGCGGTGAACGGGACCCGGACCGGGATCCGGACCGGGACCGGGGTCCGGACCGGGACCCGGACCCGCACCGGGGCCGGGGGAGTGCCCCGGAGCAGCCCCGACCGCATTGTCAGTGCCCTCCGCAACAATGCCGAGCAGCGAGAACGTCACCGCTCCCGGCGGTACGCGATCGAACCCGTCTGTCGAAAGGCCGCCCGCACATGACGCCCGCTCTCCGACGCCGCGCCGTGCCGCGAGCCCTGATCGGAGCCCGCTGACGATGCTCCGATCCCTCCCGCGCACGCCCGCTCCACTCGGCCCCGGCGGTGCCGAGGTCCTGCGTCTGATCACCGTCCAGCGCGTTCCCGTCTGCCTCACCGTGCATGCCAACGGGCGGCGCCGCTACGGCTACTGGCAGCCACTCAGTTCCGACTCCGGGCGCGGTGGTTGTCACGTGGCCCTGCCCACGGACGAGTGCGACGCGCTGCACGCGGCGGGCCGGATCGAGCTGGGCGACCCGGTGGTGGATCCGGCGAAGACCACATACCCGGTGCGCCCCGTCGTACGAGGCGCACCTTCCGCGACAGGCACACCCCGCCAGGCCCTCACGGCGTGAACTGGTTCCGGCGGCGGCCGACCACCGGAGTACGACGGGGTCGTCGTCCCAGTCCTGCTGATCCCGGTCCTAGTGAGGTGAGAGCGGTACGACGGCCGTGATGCGCTTGCCGCCGGCGCGGAGCTCCGCGATGGTGATGTCGCGGGCGAGGCGGCAGACGATCGGCCAGCCATGGCCCCCGATCCTCATGAGTCCCGGTTCGTCGGGGTGCTGTGCCGGTGTGGGCAGTTCCCGGCTGTGGTCGCTCACCGACAGGCGCACTTCCCGGTCGACCAGCATCACCTCGAAGTCGGTGACACCGCCGCCGTGCAGCATCGCGTTGGTGGTGAGTTCCGAGGCGACGAGCAGGGCGTCGCCGACGGCATCGCCCGTGCTGTCGCGCCCGCCAGACCGTCGTACGTCTTCTTCGAGTGCGTGCCTGACCGCCTCGCGTGCCTCGGCCGGACTGCGTGGTCCGGGGGAACGCAGCCGGCCGGGGACGGTCACGGTGTCGGGGGAGTTCGTCCGGTGCTCCGCACACATGCCTCTCTCCTCTGCGTTCTACCACTACGCCTGACCTGGGAAGCTCAGCCCAAACCTGTCCGTTCGGGGCCGGACGGCCTCCGGGGCCGTGATCCACTTTCGGGTGATGGCCCGGTCGAATGTGGAGGGGCGGAGCGTCACGGGGACTCGTCCGAGGCGTGTGCCCGCAAGGGAAAGCCCCCTGAAGAAACGTCAAAGCGTCGCATTCGGAACATAAATGGACGATGCATTCGAGTGTTACGGAAATATGGCTCATCGGTAACAGTGCTCATGTATCGCCTGAATCGTCCGGGGGTGAGGGCAATGTGTGCGCGTCGGCCAGCAGGCCGCACACCCGCACACGCACCCCGGAACGGACCGCGTCTGACGGCCGCGGGATGCCAGCAACCCAGTAGGAGGCTTTGTGTCCGCTTCTGCGTTTGTGAGCGTTCGTCGTCTCGCCGCCGCCGCGTTGACGGTGATGGCGGTGGCCGGGGCGGCGCTGCCGGCATCCGCGGCCGACCGCACGCCACACCATGCCGCCGTGGGGATTTCCGACGTGCAGCACGGCTTCGTGGGCCACGGGATCCGCTCCAACCGGTCGCTGAACAGTGAGTGGGTGGAGGTCAGCAACAACGCCCGCCGCGCGGTGAACCTGAGCGGCTGGACGCTGTCGGACCGTGGCGGTCACACGTACACCTTCCACCACTACCGGCTGGACGGCCGCTCCGTCGTCCGTGTCCACACCGGCATCGGCCGCGACACCTCCCGCGACCTCTATCAGGACCGCCGCGCCTCCGTGTGGGGCGACCGCTCCGACACGGCCGCCCTGCGCGACGACCACGGCCGCCTGGTCGACGCCGTCTCCTGGGGCGCCCCTCACCCCGGGAACCGCGACGGCGGCTACCGGGGTGAGCGCGGTGTCGAGTACCGCGGCGAGCGAGGTGGGCGCCACGACGTCGGTGGGCGCGAGGACGTAGGTGGGCGTCATGACGTCGGTGGGCGCGAGGACGTAGGTGGGCGTCATGACGTCGGCGGGCGCGACGACATGGGTGGCCGTCACGGCGAGCGTCACGGTGGACGCCGTTGACCCTGCTCCGCCGCTGACCGCATAGCCGTACGCCGGCTCGACCGGCATGGTGGAGGACCGCGCCCTGGTGGCGGGGTCCTCCGACGCGTGCGTGCGCCCACGACCGCGCGGTGGCCGAGCCGGACCTCGAACCGTTCGTGCCCCGAGCGATCACCTGGGGCTACGGAGCGGCCGCGTCGGCTGGTTCGGGTTCGTTCGCCGGTGGGCGAGTGGGGTGCTGTGGTCCTCGGGCGAGGACGTAGAGAAAGAGGGCGGCCATGACGGCGACTCCTGCCCACATGGCGCGCTGCCAGCCGTCGACGAACGACTCCTGGGCGGCACGGATCAGCGTCTGCGCATGGGGGCCGGCCTGGTTCGCGGTGTCGAGGGCGTTGGCGACACCTTCGCGCGCGGTGTCGGCTGGGCCCTCGGGAACGCCGGCGAGGCGGGAGTCGATGGCGTTGCGGTAGCCGGAGGACAGGAGCGCTCCGAGCAGGGCGACGCCGAGCGCGGTGCCGAATTCGCGGGTGACGTCGTTGAGTGCGGACGCGACGCCCTGGCGCTCTTGCGGGAGGGCGCTGGTGATGGCCTCGGTGGAGGGTGTCATCGACAGGCCCATGCCGATGCCCATGGCGAGCATGCCGGGAAGGACGGACAGGTAGCCGCCGTCGACGGAGACGACGGCGGCCATGAGCGCCAGACCGGCACCGGCCAGGAGAATGCCTGTGGCCATGGTCGCTCGGGCGCCGATACGCGCGGCCAGCCGTGGGGCGAGGCCGGAGGCCGCCATCATCAGCACGGCCATGGGCATCAGCGCCAGGGTGGACAGCAGCCCCGACCAGCCGAGGACGGCCTGGAAGAACGGGAAGAGGACCACGAAGACACCCGCCTGGACCCCGAACACCGCCAGGAGCGTGATCGAGCCGCCGGCCAGAGCGCGCTCGCCGAACAGGCGCACGTCCAGCAGTGCGGCATCCCGGCGGCGCAGCTCCCAGGCCACGAAGCCGATGGCGGCGACGACACCGGCGACCAGGCTGAGCAGGGTCGCCGGGGCGGTCCAGCCCCGCTCGGGTCCTTCCTGGAGGACGAGGATGAGCCCGGCCACCGCGACGACGGACGTCAGCGCGCCGACGGTGTCAAAAGCGTGCCCGGACGTCTCGCGGGAGTTGGGGACGGACCGCAACACCATGGCGAGGGCGACCATGACGAGTGCGACGGGCAGGACGAACAGCCATCGCCAGCTCACCACGTCGACCAGGGCGGCCGAGAGAAACATGCCCAGGATGCCGCCACCGCCGGCCACACCGGTCCACACGCCGATCGCCCGTCCCCGTTCCTGCGCCGGGAAGGCCGAGGTGATGACGGCGAGGGTGATGGGCATGATCATCGCCGCGCCCACTCCGCTGAACAGGCGTGCGGCGAGCATGACCTCGGCCGACGGGGCCAGACCTGCCGCCGCACTGGCGACGCCGAAGACGGTCAGGCCGGTGAGCAGCATGGGCTTGCGGCCGAGGCGGTCGCCGATCGCGCCGAGCGGCAACAGGAGTGCGGCCAGGCTGAGCGTATACATGTTGATGATCCACAGGACCGTGCTCTGCGAGGCGTCGAAGGTGACGGCGAGGCCGGGCTGGGCGACATTGAGCCCGGACACCGAGGCGATGACGGCCATCAACGCGATACAGACGGCGATCAGGATCGTGCGACGCCGACGCGCGTCGGGCACGCCCTCGCCAGGGACGCCGCTCGGGTCGGCGCTCACCTGGGGAGGCTGGTTCGTACTCATGGATTCCTCTCAACTCAACAGGGCATGCAGATTTCGGCGCCGGAGCAGAAGCCGAAGCGCCAGGGGCGACAGGGGTGGGCCCGCCCTTCGCTTACGCGGTTAGCGGCGTGCCGTTGTGTGTGGGGGGTGAGCACGGACGACGCTAATCGCACCTTGCCGTGAAGGCATACGATGTTGCCTATGACGCAAGACAATGGTGAGCTGGACAGCCTGGTGCGCAAACGCATCCGCGCCCTGCGCGTGGCCCAGGGCTGGTCCCTGGAGGAGCTGGCCGCCCGCGCCCGGGTCAGCCAGTCCACGCTCAGCCGCATCGAGAACGGTCAGCGCCGCCTGGCCCTGGACCAGCTCGTCACCCTCGCCCGCGCACTGGACACCTCCCTCGACCAACTGGTCGAGACCGCCGCGGACGACGTCGTCGCCAACCCGATGATCGACGCAGCCCATGGGCTGATGCGCTGGCCCATCAAGGCAGAACCCGGCATGACCGTCGTACGCCAGCGCATGACCGACCCGCCGCCCGACAATCCCTCGCGCATGCGCGCCCATCCGGGTCGCGAATGGCTCGTCGTTCTATCCGGCACCGCCGTCCTGCTCCTGGGCAACCGGCGCTTGCGGATCGAGACCAACCAGGCGGCGGAGTTCCTCACGATGCTCCCGCACGCCATCGGCGCCGAGGGCGGACCGTGCGAGATCCTGGGCATCTTCGACCGCGACGCCCGCCGCGGTCACCAGCGCGGCGAGGACGTCGGGAAAGCGAACAGCCCGTCACCGTGACCGTTTGCGTGTTCCGCAGTCCAGTCGGCCATCGCCTTGCGCATTCGGCAACCTGCAAGGTCACACGCGGGCGGCCCGCTTAGCGTGGGCGCATGAACCACCCCTCCCCGCACACAGCGCACCACGACGCGCACCATGTTCACGAGCACGAGCACGAGCACGAGCACGAGCACGAGCACGAGCACGAGCACGAGCACGAGCACGACGCGGGCGACCAGGCGGAGATCCTCGACCTGGACGCGGAAGTACTCGCCGAACACATCGCGTCCATCACCGCCTGGCTGCCCATCGGGACCAGCCCCCGCCGCATCGTGGATCTGGGCTGTGGGACCGGAGCCGGCACCCTCGCTCTGCTCGAGCGCTTTCCCGAGGCGGAGCTGACGGCCGTCGACCTCTCAGCCGCCCACCTGCACCGCCTGCGGGAGAAGGCGGCCGCGGCCGGAGCGGCCGACCGTGTGCGTGTCGTGCGGGCCGACCTCGACGCGACGGCTTGGCCCGAACTCGGCACGCCGGAGCTGGTCTGGGCATCGGCCTCCATGCACCACATGACCGACCCCGACCGCACCCTGCGCCAGGTCCACGAACTGCTGGCACCGGGCGGGCTGTTCGTCGTCGTCGAACTGGCCGGCTTCCCCCGGTTCCTGCCCGAAGACGCCCCGGAAGACGCTCCCGGTCTGGAGGAGCGCTGTCATGCGGCACTCGACCATCACCACGCCGAGCAGGTCCCTCACCGCGGCGCCGACTGGGGAACCGAGCTGACAGAAGCCGGCTTCACCGTCGAAGGCGAACGCACCATCGCCGTCGACGTGAGCCCACCCCACACCGACGCGGCAGGCCGCTACGCACTCAGCAGTCTGCGCCGCATGCGCGGCAGCGTCGCATCCGCCCTGACGGCCGAGGATCTGACCGCTTTCGACCGGTTGCTCGACACCGACAGCCCTCACAGCATCCTGCGCCGCATCGATCTGAGTGTGCGCACCGAGCGCACGGTGTGGGCCGCACGCCGCACCTGACCCTCGCCGTCCTGGATACCCGGGCAGTCCACGTACGTGCGACATGGGCAGGATCCAGGAGGGATCCACTGCTGCAGCTCCGGTGTCACCGAGTCCTTCCCGGCCGCGACGCCTGTCGTGAAGTTCCCTCTCGGCGTCCGAGCGGCCGTCGGGGCGCGGCTACGAGGTGCAGACGTTCTTCAGCTCGTCGGCCGCGTCGTCGATCTTGCTGGAGTCGGGGTTGGTGTCGCCGTTCAGGATGGACTTGTTGTAGTCGGCGACGGCCTTGTCGAGCTTGTCGACCGCCTTGTCGACCTTGCCGTCGTCCGTCCTGTCGCCGATCTTGTCGAGGTTCTTGTTGATGGTCTCGATGGACTTGTCGGTCTGGGTGGGATCCTTCGCGGCGTCCAGGCCGGCTTCGTTGATCGCCTTGAGACTGTCGGCGATCGTGTCGGCGTTCTGCAGGCAGTCCAGTGAGTTGTCGACGTCGTCGCAACCGGTGGCGAGCCCGGCGGTCAGGGCGACGGCGGCCAGGGTGGTGGCGAGGGTGGCGACGCGGCGTCCACGTCGGCGGTCAGCGGCCATGGGAGGGTCCCTTCAGGGGAATTCGGGCGTGACGGGGCGAGGGGGCAGAGGAAGTGGGGTAGGCGAGGGGGCAGAGGAAGTGGGGTGGGCCGGCCGGTCAGTACCAGGGCTGGTCGACCGCCTGGACCGGCTTCTTCCGGCGGCCGGCGATGAGGCCGCCGGCCGCACCCAGCGAGACCAGACCCATGCCGACGGCGGCCATGATCCCCTTCACGCCGTCCATGGTGAAGTAGCAGACCGCGGCCACGGCGCCGTTGACCAGGAACAGGAACCACAGCACCGGTGGCGTCGACAGGAACGCCTTGATCCTCGGCTTCTTCGCGATGCGCGAGCCCGCCACGAGGGACACGGCGATACCGGCGTACGTGGCCACGTCCTTCCGCGTGCCGTCGAGGACGGCGCCGGAGGCGGAGCTCGCGGCGAGGCCGCCCACGAAGAACGACCAGAGCAGCAGGTTGGCGACGAACGACCGCACGGCGGCGAGCAGTGACTTCACGGGATTTTCCTTCGGCAGGGGACGCACAGGTCCGTTGCGATCTCTGCCGTCAACGATCCCGTCGCCCGCCCGCCGTCACGAGGGACCGGCCCCCCGGATCGATGGTGTAGCGCGTTACACCATGTGAGCCACCACGGAGGGCACCAGGCACCGGCAAGGACCTGGAAGCACGGGGGAGAGTCAGAGCAGGATGCCCGCCAGTCGGCGCCACTCCTCGCGCGGGAGGGAGTCGGGGGTCTGTTCGGTTACCACCTGGAGCGCCACGTGGTCCGCGCCCGCCGCGTGGAAGGCCGCGACACGGGCGCGGATACGGTCCTCGTCGCCCCAGGCGAAGAGCGCGTCCACGAGGCGGTCGCTGCCGCCGTCCGCGAAGTCCGACTCGGCGAAGCCCAGCCGCAGAAAGCTGTTGGTGTAGTTCGGCAGCGAGAGATACAAGGCGAGGACGCCCCGGGCGAGAGTGCGGGCGCGGTCCGGGTCTGTCTCCAGGACAACCTTGAACTCCGGTGCCAGCAGAGGGACTTCACCCAGGATCTCGCGAGCCTGCGCGGTGTGCTCCGGCGTCACGAGGTAGGGGAGTGCCCCGGCGGCGCGGTCGCGTGAGAGTTCCAGCATCTTCGGGCCGAGGGCGGCGAGCATCCGGCGTCCCGCGGCCACTCCCCTCGCGTCCAACGCGTCCAGAAACGCGACCATGCTCGCGTAGGGGCGGCGGTACTGGTCCGCCATCTTGGCGTGGCTCACCCCGAGGCCGAGCACGAAGCGGCCGAGATGGGCCGTCTCCAGCTCCGCGAAGCCCGCCGCGCTCGCGGAGGCGTCCTGCGTCCAGATGCTCTGGATGCTGGTCCCCACGATGAGCCGCTCGGTCGCCGCGAGCAGCGGCGCCGCGTTCTCCGCGGTGCCGCTGCCGCCCAACCAGGCCGCGCCGAAGCCGAGTTGCTCCAGCTCTGCGGCGGCCTCGGCGCGCTCGCCACGCCGCTGCGGATCCTCCGAGCGCAGGCCCACGCTCCAGATGCCGTAACGCCCGACGGCCTCCTTCAGCGAGCGGACCTGGCTCTCGGTCGTGACGTCGTTCATCGATTCCGATCCCTTCGGTGTGGACGGGCTCCCGGCGGCAGAACCACCGTTGCTTGCGAACGTGTTCGACACTACGGTCCTCTTCGATCACCCGCTCTCGATCATCACCCGTCGAAGGAGACGTATGCGGCAACGGACCGCGCAGGTCGTCCGGAACCCGGTCCTGGCCGGCTCGCATCCGGACCCGTCCATCCTCCGCGTGGGAGCCGATTTCTACCTGGCGACCTCGACGTTCGAGTGGTGCCCGGGGGTACGGCTGCACCATTCCAGGGACCTCGTGCACTGGCGGCCGCTGGGCGGCGCGCTGGACAGCACCCGCTTGCTGGACCTGACCGGGTGTCCCGACTCCGGCGGGGTGTGGGCGCCGAACCTGAGCCACGCGGACGGCTTGTTCCACCTCGTCTACAGCAATGTGTCGACCTACGCGGGCGGCTTCACCGACAGCCCCAACAACCTGGTCACCGCGGAGTCGATCGACGGGCCCTGGTCCGACCCGGTGCCGTTGCACGCGCGCGGTTTCGACGCCTCCCTCTTCCACGACGGCGCCGACAGCCGGCTGGTGAACCTGGTCCACGACTGGCGTCCGGGCCACGGCGGCTCGGCCGGCCTGGAGGTGACCCGCTACGACCGGGCCACGCGTCGCCTGGTCGGTGAGCCCGAACCCGTAGTGCTGCCGCCCGGGGCCGGCTGGATCGAGGGCCCCAACCTCTACCGCCGCGGCCCCTGGTACTACCTGCTGACCGCGGACGGCGGCACGGGCTACGACCACCAGGTCACCGTCGCCCGCTCGCGCACCCTGACAGGCCCCTACGAACGCGACCCCGCGGGCCCGCTGATCACCGCCCGCCACCACCCGGACCTGCCCCTTCAGAAGGCCGGGCACGGCAGCCTGGTGGACACACCCGGTGGTCTGTCGTACCTCGCCTACCTGGTCGCCCGGCCGCACACACGGCACGGACCCTGCATCCTGGGCCGGGAGACCGCGCTGGCACCCGTCACCTGGACCCCGGACGGATGGCCGCGCACCCCCACCGGCCTCCCCGCCCCGGAGATACCGGCCCCGGGCATACTCCTCGACGGCACCGACCCCCGCCCGGACGACCACGACGACCTCGGCGACCCGGCGGATTCCGACGGCTTCGACCTGCCGGTGCTGGGACCCCAGTGGTCCACGCTGCGCCGGCCCCCGGCCCCCCACTGGCTGTCGCTGACCGACCGCGCCTCCCATCTGCGGCTGCGCGGCGGCCGTTCCCCGCAGAGCCTGATCGCCCCCAGCCTGGTGGCCCGCCGGGTGACCGCAGCCCGCTGCGCGTTCGAGGCGACGATGGAGTACCGGCCGCGGACCTTCCAGCAACTGGCCGGGATCACCGCGTACTACAACACCCGCAACTGGTACTTCCTGTACGTCACCGCGGACGACGAGGGGCGTGCGGTGCTGCGCGTGGCGGCCCGGGACCGGGGTGAACTCACCGTCGACGAAGCGGGCGGGGCATTCCTCGGCGACACCACGCGGCTGCGCCTCGGTGTCGACCTCGACGAATCCGTCCTCCGCTTCCGCTACGACACGGGCCCAGGCTGGCGCCCCCTCGGCCCGACGCTCGACGCGACCGTGCTCTCCGACGAACACGCAGAGGAGACGGAGGGCGACCGGATCCGCGCCCTCGGGTTCACCGGCGCGTTCGTCGGACTCTGGGCCTGGGACCTGACCGGGGGCGGTCTGCCCGCCGACTTCGACGAGGCGACGTACCGCACCTAGTGCCGCGGCAGGCAACGTTTGCCCGTCAAGGAGCGGCGTCCGGTGCGTGCTCTCGGCGTGCCGGCCGGAAGTCCTCGTACTGGACGTA
>NZ_JBEYFS010000017.1:0-81368 GCF_040634475.1 Streptomyces sp. NPDC007095 | reverse complement strand
TACGAGTCCATCGCCTCCGGCGACCCGGAGCGCGCCCGCGCGCACGCCCTCACCCACGTCCAGGCCAACTACCGGTCGACGGTGCGGCACCTCTTTCACTGCCCAGGGGTGTTCGGTATAGTGAACGCATGGTTCACTCCGTCGGGTCTTTTGGGGCCCGCATCCGCGTGTCCTGCACCACAACCCACAGGAGCCACTGATGACGCCCCCTCCGGCCGGCCGCCAGCCGGTGAGCAGTACCGCAGCCGCGGTCGGCGCGAAAATCCGCCTGCGCCGCCAGCAGCGCGGCATGAGCGCCGCGGAGATGGCCCGGCGCGCCGGACTCAGCAAGGCCACCTTGTCGCAGCTGGAAGCCGGCAACGGCAATCCGACGATCGACACCCTGGACGCGATCGCGATCGCCCTGCGCATTCCGATCGCCGACCTGCTGGCGCGTGACGCCGACACCGGGCCGGTCTTCCGGCCCGGCACGGACATCGAGCCCGGCGAGGTCTCCCGGGAACTGCTGCGCCGCATCAGCAGCGGCAACAGCCTGGAGATCTGGCGGCTGCGTATCCCGCCCGAGACGGAGCTGCCCGGCGTCCCGCACGCCACCGGCACGATCGAGCACCTGCTCATCGCCACCGGGCACGTCACCGCCGGCCCCGTCGACGCCCCGCAGGATCTGGGCCCCGGCGACATGCTCGCCTTCGCCGGGGACGCCCCGCACTTCTACCGCACCGGCGCCGAGGAAGTGGACATCACCGTCGTCTTCGCCTCCCCCATCAGCACCTGAGCACCAAGGAAGACCCCTTCCATGAGCACCACCATCGCCACCACCCCCTCAAGCCGTGCCTTCATCAGCGACAACATGGCCGGGGCATCCCCTGAGATAGCCCAGGCCGTCGCCGACGCGGCCGCCGGGCAGGTCCTGCCGTACGGCAACGACCCCTTCACCGACCGCGCCCGCCACAGACTCAGCGAGATCTTCGAGCGCGACGTCGACGTCTTCCCGGTCTCCACCGGGTCCGCCGCCAACGGCCTGAGCCTGGCCGCCCTCACCCCGCCGTGGGGCAGCGTGCTCTCCCACCCCGACAGCCACATCAACACCGACGAATGCGGCGCTCCGGAGTTCTTCACCAACGGCGCCAAGCTCGTCGGTGTCCCGGGCCCCGACACCAAGATCGGCCCCGAAGCGCTGCAGGCGGCGGTGCGCCGCCGGGCCGGTGACGTGCACAGCGTGCAGCCGTCCGCGCTGAGCATCAGCCAGGCCACCGAGAGCGGCAGCGTCTACACCCTGGAGGAGATCCGCCGCCTGTCCGCCATCGCCAAGGACGCCGGACTGCGCGTCCACATGGACGGCGCGCGCTTCGCCAACGCCCTGGACCATCTCGGCGTCACCCCGGCCGAGATGACCTGGAAGGCCGGCATCGACGTCCTGTCCTTCGGCGCCACCAAGAACGGCGCGATGACCGCCGACGCCATCGTCTGCTTCGACCCCACGCTCGCCACCGAACTCGCCTTCCGGGGCAAGCGCGCCGGCCAGCTCGCCTCCAAGATGCGCTTCCAGACGGCCCAGATCGACGCATACCTCACCGACGGCCTGTGGCTGCGCAACGCCCGCCAGGCCAACGCGATGGCCACCCGGCTCGGGGACGGGCTCAAGGCCATCCCCGGCACCGGCCTTCTGGCCACGCCGCAGGCCAACATCCTCTTCTGCCACCTGCCTCAGCAGGTCACCGAAGGACTCCTCGCCGAGGGCTACGCCTTCTACCACGACCGCTGGGAACCGGGGATCGTCCGGTTGGTCACCGCCTTCTCCCACAGCGCCGACGACATCGACCAGCTACTCGACGCCGTCCGGCGCCACACCCGCTGACCGACGCCGACGGCAGCTTCAAGGTCTCCGACTGACTGTGTACCGACGGAGCGCGGTTCACCCCTGCGCCGTCGGGGACCGGTGGCGGACCGGCGGCAGGGTCACCTCGAGTGGCCGTCGGAGCGCCGGCGGTGGAGCGTGAAGGTCTCGAACACCGACAGGTCGCCGTTCGGCTTGTTCACGTTGTAGTAGGTCACGTGCATGCGGGTGGTGTCACCGGCGTGCCGGCCGGGGTCGACGGTGAAGGCGGCGAAGCCGTAGGGGTGCTCGATGTCCCGGACTCCGGTCCAGACCGCCTCCTCCTTGGTGTAGGCGGAGGTGCGCTTGCCGTTGGAGCCGGGGGTCGCCGACACAGCGGTGATCACCTTGGCGGTGCCGTCCGTGAAGAACTTCTCGTTCGTCGTACCCGAGACACCTCCGCCGCCGAGGATCATGTGCACGGTGCCAAGACCGGTGTCGATGGAGTCGGTGGCCTGGGAGACCGGACGAGGGGTCAGCGTCTCGCTGCCGGTGACGACGCCGCGGACGGCGAGCGAGCGCTCGTAGTTGTGCTCATGGCCGCAGAGCACGAGGTCCACGCCGTACCTGTCGAACAGGGGACCGTACTTCTGGCGCAGACCCAGGTCGGCGCCGTTCGCGTCCGAGGAGCTGATCATGACCTGGTGCATGGCGACGACCACCCAGTCGATGTCCCCGGAGGAGCGCGCCGCCTTCAGCTCCTTTTCCAGGAAGGCGAGTTGCCGTCCGCCCGAGTAACCGCTGATGTAGACGTCGCCACCGTCCTGGAGGCAGTTGTCGTCGTTCTGCAGCACGATCACCCGGACGGAGCCGACCGTGAACGCGTACCACAGGCCCGCGAGTTCGACGTCGGTCTCGGTGGAGGGGAGGGTGAAGTAGGTCTGATAGGCGCCGAGCCCGAGTGGGCCGTTCGCCTTCTCGATCTCGTGGTTGCCGGCCGCGGGCATCCAGGGGCGAAAGCGTGCGGAACGGGTGTTGTTGGTGAAGAAGTTGTTCCAGGTACGCACCCGGTCGACGTCCAGGTTCGCATAGCACAGGTCGCCGTTGAGCAGATGGAAGAGCGGGGCGACCTGCTCGATGCCGGTGACGATGTCCTTCGTCGCGGGGGTGGAGTTCGCGTCGAGCGCCACCGCGCCGTTGGCCGCCCAGGTCACCTGCGGAGCGGACTGGTCGCCGAAGCTGGTGAAGGTGAACGGCTTCCGTCCGCGCGGAGCGGTGCGGAACGTACCGCTGTCGGGGGTCGTCCCCTCATGGGTGGCGAGGTAGACGTAGTCGGTGCCCGGGGTGAGCCGGTTCAGCGACGCATGGTGGACGTAGACGGTACGGCTGGAGGTGCCGTCCACGTAGGTGACGGTCCGGGCGTCGGCGCTGGATCCGAAGCCGTCCTCCAGCGTGCCGTAGTGCACAACGGGTCTGGTCACCGGTCTGTCGGTGATCCACGACACCGTCATCTGGGTGCGCGGGTCTGCCCCGAAGGTCAGGTGCAGCCCTTGGACCGGCGGCGCACCGGCCGAGTCCGCGGTGAGGTGGAGGGCCGGGGCGGCGAGCGGAGCGGCCTGTGCCGTACCTGCTCCCAGCAACGGGGTGACGGCCGCGCCGGCCCCTGCCGTACCGAGGAGGCCCAGCGCGTGGCGACGGCTGACCCCCTCGGAAGACTGCGTCGACCCGTCCGGTGTCCCTGTCTGTGTGGCCATGGCGCCCTCTCTGGCGAGCAGTTGAGCTGACATCGACCGCACACTGGCGCGTCCCAGCGGCCCCTGAGTGAACGGTGCGTTGCCAGACGGCCATTGCGCCGCGAGTGGCGGGCCATGGAGGCGATTCTTGCCCCTGCCTTTGCCAGTGGCCGCCCCGCCGTTGACGCGACCGCCCCGCGCATCCGCTCAACGGCCCATGCGGTGGCCTCACGACGTGACCGGGCGTACCACATCGACGGACAGCTCTTCGGCACCCATGACTCCGCGTACCTGCCGGAGCGACCGATGTCGATCAACTTCAACCAGTGGCTGATCGATCTCGCGGGCCGGACCGGCACCACCGCGCGGGCGTACGACGAGCAGGTCGACTACGTCCTGCACGTCAAGGACCAGGTCCTCACACCGGCGCAGGTCGCCGCCAAGGTGACGGGGTACCGCAGCGCAGGCACCACGTTCGAGGACACCGTCCCCAGCAGCTGATCCCATCACCCGATGACGAAGGACCAGGGCGACCGCACACCCGGCGCACAGACACGCACCGGGTGCGCGGTCCGCCGCCCCGACCGCGCAGGCCGACGGCGAGTGGCCGAGCCTCTGAGACTCCTCAAGTCGCTTGGCACGCAGAGAACATGGCGGTCAGGCTGATCCCCATGACAGGAATCACGGGACTGAGCAAGAAGAACAACTTCGTGCTGGCCATCCGGGACGCGGACGTGGTCGCGGCGACCCTGCGCCAGGCACTGGCCGAGGCCTCACCGGAAGAGCGCCTCGGTCTGGAACGCGCTGCCGCGCTCGTCGAGTCCACCGCCTCCGCCACCGAGACCCAGCTCCGTGCCCGCTGGGTCCGCTCCCGGCTGGCCGACGTCGGCTTCACCGGGGACATCACCTCGGTCGCGGCGGTGCGGGCGCTGCGCCAGGCGGAACCGAAACTGAGCCTGCTGGCGGCGGTGCAACTGCAGAAGGAGGCAGTGGCCCATCCGGAGTGATCCGGCAGCCCCCTGACACGCGGGGAACGGAGGCTGCCGGAGGCGTTGCGCTGCTCAGGAGGTGAGGTAGCAGGTCTTGCTCACGCCCGGCAGCGGATCGGTGCCGAACGCCGCCGTCGTGCAGCCGGTGCCGCCGGTGAACGCCTTGTAGAGGAAACGGCCCCGGGCGCCGTAGGCGACGGTCTGCTGTCCGCTGAAGGCGCACGTGCCGCCTTCGGCGGAGCAGGAGGCGGCGTATCCGACCGGCCCGCCGGTGGCGGTGTAGCAGGCCTTCGACTCGCCGGGGATCGGATCTCCGAACGTGGCGTCGGTGCACGGGGTGTCGCCGGTGGCCGTGATCGTCGTGAACGCTCCGAAGGCGCCGTATGTCACCGGCTGCCCCGCGGCGGCCGGGCAGGTCCCGTTCTGGTCGGCGCACTTGGTCCAGCCGCCGGACGGGGCGTCCGCGGGCGGGAGGTAGCAGGACTTGGCCACTCCGTCGATGGGATCGCCGAAGTGGGCGTTGGAGCAGTCGACGGAGCCGTTGGTGACCTGGTGGACGAAGTTGCCGTTGGCGCCGTAGGCGACGTCGCGGTTGTAGCCGGGCACGGCGCACGTGCCGCCTTCGGCCGCGCAGGCGGTGTATCCGGGCGGGCCGCCCGCGTCGGCGACGTAGCAGGACTTGACGAGATTGGACGCCGGGTCGCCGCCGAAGGAGTCGTTGGTGCAGGCGGTGCTGCCGGTCACCGTCTTGTACGTGTACGTCCCGGCGCCGTAGGCCACCGAGCGGGTGCCGCTGAAGGTGCAGGTGCCGCCCTCGCCCGCGCACCGGGTGAAGCCCGGCCGCAGGGCGCCGGTACCGGGGTCGGCGGGTGGCGACGGATTGCCCAGTCCGGTGGCGGTCACGGTGTAACTTCCGGGGGCGACGCCGGTGAGGTAGACGTAGGTGTCGTCCTGGCTCGCGCCGGTTATGCCGGAGGTGGGCGTGAAGGTTCCGTCCCGCCATACGACGGTGCCGTTCACGGACACCGAGATGTTGCCGCCGCCGAACTTCGGGACGCCGATGCGGCCGGTGGTGCCCGACGGGCTGGTCAAGTGTGCCGAATATGTGCCGGCGGCGGGGTCGCGGGACCAGGACGCGTTGATGGCGCCCTGGGGCATGGTGATGCGGCCCTCGGCGCTGGTGAGGTCACCTGGGTGCGGGACGAAGCGGTACGTGCCGGTCGCCGACTCCGGTGCGGTGCCCAGCACGTCGAAGGTGAGCGTGGAGGTGGGCGCGGTGGACCAGCCGTGGGCCAGGCTCATGAACGAACCGCCGTAGGCGAGGCCGCCGTCGGCCTTGACGCCCTCCCAGAAGGTGCTCTTGGTGCCGATGTCGCTGTCGAGCATGTGGCCCCAGGTACGGCGGATCTGGTCCAGTGCGGTGTAGTCGTCGTTGGCGGTGAAGCGGGCGTTCAGCTCCATGCCGCCGGCGAAGGGTGACACATCGCCGCCCCACTCGGGGGTGGTGGGGCCGTAGATGCCCCAGTTCTTGCCGAGCCCCGCGATGATGCTTTTCGACTTGGCCGTGGAGTCGCTCAACCCGTACCAGACGGCGAGGGAGTTGCCGTCCTGCGGGTACAGGCCGCTCGTGGGGTTGTCCTTGTACATGCCCCTCGCGGCGTCCCACAGAAGGGAGTTGGCGGCGGTCTTGATGGCGGCCGCCTTGGCGTTCCAGCTCGCGGCGAGCGCACTGTCGCCCTCGACCGCGGCGAGGCCCGCGCCGCCCCTGAGCGCGCCGTACAACAGCGCGTTGGCGGAGATGTTCTCGCCGCCCTGGCCGACCCGCGCCCAGTCCTGGGTGCGGGTCACGTTGAGCAGGTCGTTGCCGTCGATCTTGTCGGTGATGAAGGCCATCCCCCGCTTGTAGTTGGACCATTCCGAGTCCAGCCATGCCCGGTCGGCGGTGTACGTGTAGTACGTCGACGTCCCCAGCAAGGTCCAGGTGTGGTACGTGTCCGAGCCGGTGAGGTTGAACGGCGGGCCGGACCACGGGATTTCGCCCGTCGCCGACTGCGCGTTGTACATCGTGGTGAGCGCGTTGCGGGTCGAGGTGAGGTCGTTGGAGTACGCGTACTGCGTGGGGACGGCGATGCCCATGTCGCCGGGCCACACCGTCCGGTCGCGCTTGGCGCCGTCGACCAGGACGGAGTCACCGACGCCGACGGTGGCGCTGTTGTCCCACGCCGAGGCGGGCGGGGGCCAGGCGCGGCCCTGGTTGGAGGCGATCGTGTCGAGTTGCACCGTGTACGCCCCGGCGTACCAGATGCTGTTGAGCAGCTCGTCGCTGGAGGAGAAGTAGTTGGCGTAGTCGGCCGGGTCGGCCTTCCCCGGGGCGGCGGTGAACGCGAGGCTGACGCCCTTGAGGTCCACCCAGCCCGAGGTGTCGAGGAAGACGGTCAAGTAGCGGAAGCCGCCTCGCAGTTGAGCGGTAGGCATCGTGTAGGTGCCGTTGACGGAAGGCGCGACGTAGAGGGCGCCGTCCTCGCCGTCGCGGCCGCTGCTGCGGTCGCTGTTGTTGCCCACGTACAGGGACGACTCGCTGAAGGCCAGGCCTACCCGCTGGCCGCTGGTGCTGGTGCTGCCGAAAGACAACGTTGCCAGACCGCCGACCTCCTTGCCGAAGTCGAGAGTGATGGCCGACTGTGCGCCGGAGATCCGCGTCGACTGTCCACTGAGGACGTTCTGCGGGTTCGCGACGCTGCCGGACGTACGGTGGACGGCGGTCGGCTTGAGGGTGCGCGAGGTCGGTGAGTAGTTCAGCGCGTCCAGTGCCGCCCGGGCACCGGACGTTGTGGTTGCCGACGCCGACAGGGACGCGGGAGGGGCCGCGCCGGCAGGCGGCGCGGGTGCCGCGACCAGCGCGGCGGTCACCACCGTGGCGAGGCCGAATAGGCGTCCTGGACTGGGCTTTCGGTTCAGCGGGGGCCGGCGGCGGCGCATGAATACCTCCCGGATCGGGTGCGGAAACCGACTGCTCGATTCGGCGACCAATCGCTTGAATCGATTCAAAAAATGCCGGTGCAGGCCTGGGGCTGAAGAAACAGCAGGGGTGCGAGACGGCTCGCCGAAGTTCGCACCGATGATGGGCGCCCGAAAAGCGGGTGTCAACCCATCGCGGCAGCCGTCAACTCCTGTGAAAGAAGCCGCCCGTTGCGACATTGACAAGGCTCGGGCGAGCCGGTTCACTGCCTCGGAGACAGGCACAGGTATGGACCATTGATCCAATTCCCCGGCGCGGCTCCGTGCGAGCCGTCGGCTCCCGTCACGCCCGCCAACCGGCGTCCCCCATCGTGAAATCGAGGCATCCGGTGCCCCTACGAAGCTCCGACATCGTTGTCAGGTCACGGCTTCTCAGCTTCCTGCTGACGGCCGCTCTCGCGTTCGTGGCACTGGTCCCGGCCGCGACGCCCGCGGGCGCCGCCACTCAGGTGTGCGTACTGGCCTGTGACACGCTGGACCCCTCACAGGCCCGGCAGGAGAGCTTCCCGGTGCCGAACAAGGACCTCAACGGCCGTCGCCTCGAACTGCATGTGTCCGACGCGGACGACATGGCCTGGGCCAGCATCGACAACGGCGTGACCGGCGACTCGGTGTGGCTGGACCGCTCCTGGGACGGCGGCGCCACCTGGGAAGGACTGCTCGGCAAGGCGAGCATCCCGGGAACCTGGACCGGCACCAGGACGCTGATGTACAACATCACCGACCCGCGCAACCACCGACGCGGCCTCGTCCGGGCCTGCGGCGACGCCGCAGGCGTCGGTTGCACGAACTGGGTCTACCCCACCGTCTGCGACACCCTCTGCGACGGCACGAGCGCAGGCCAGGCGGCCGGCGACGACCAGCCCGTGCCGTCAACCACCTTGTACGGCCGCACGATCCGGCTGCACGTCGACCAGAAGGGCTCCATGGCCTGGGCGAGCATCGACACCGGGGGCGCCGGCGACGAGATCTGGCTCGACCGCTCCTGGGACGGCGGTTCGACCTGGCCGGACGGCTCCTCACTCGGCCGTACCAGCACCCCGTCCGGGGCCACCGGCACCCGTACCGCCATGTACGCGACCCGCGACCCGCGCGGCCTCCTCTACGGCGGCGCGGTCCGCGCCTGCGGCCGGGAGGCCAGCCACAACGAGGGCAGCTGCACCGCGTGGGTCAGGCCCGCTCCGACCAGGGTGCGCGCCGCGGCGGACACGCTGATGACCTCGTACGACCCGTACAACGGCTGGTGGCCCAGCAGTTGGTGGAACTCGGCCGCCACCCTCACTTCCCTCATCGATTTCGCCAGGACCACCGGCACGCACAACTACGACTGGGTCATCGCGCGCACCTTCGACCAGAACAAGGGCGCCTTCGCCGCCGGTGTGCGCAGTTCGGACACCATCGAGGGCGACTTCATCAGCCGTTCCATCGACGACTCGGGCTGGTGGGCCATCGCCTGGATCGACGCGTACGACTACACGGGTGACTCCCGCTATCTGAACGAGGCGGTCACCATCGCCAACTACGTCCAGCAGTACTGGGACCCCAGCACCTGCGGCGGCGGCGTGTGGTGGGACCGCGAGCGCACCTACAAGAACGCCGTGACGAACGGACAGTACCTCTGGCTGACCACCGCGCTGCACCAGCGCATCCCGGGCGACACGGTGTGGCTGCAGCGGGCCAGGACATCCGCCGCCTGGTACAGGGCCAGCGGGATGATCAACTCCTCGGGGCTGGTGAACGACGGGCTCACCCCGGCCTGCGCCAACAACGGCAGCACCGTGTGGAGTTACAACCAGGGACTGGCCATCGGCGGCTTCACCGAACTGTGGAGGACGACCGGGGACAGCTCCCTGCTGGCCACCGCACGAACCCTGGCCGACGCCGCCGTCAGTCGCCCGACGCTGACCCGGGACGGAGTGCTCACCGAGTCGTGCGACATCGGCTCCGCGTCCTGCGACGACAACCAGAAGCAGTTCAAGGGCGTCTTCATGCGGAACTTCGCCGACCTCGCGAAGGCGACCGGTTCCAGCACCTACCAGAGTTACGTCCAGACGCAGGCGGACACGTTGTGGGCACGGGACCGTAGCTCCCTCAACGCCCTCGGTGAACGCTGGGCCGGCACCAGCCCCAACCAGACCGACTGGCGTACTCAGGCCGGCGCCCTCGAAGCGCTCACCGCCGCCGCGGGCTGACGACCGCCTCCGGAAGCCGGTGGCACGCGGGTCCCCGACCCGCGTGCCGCCGGCGCGCAAGGTGAGTGCCCTACACCTGGGCGCACGGATGCATGGTCCCGTTGATCCGCCTCCCCGGTAATCCGTCCGCCCCGGGGAGGACCAGCGAACTCCGCGATTTCCCTGGGTGGCGATCGCCCCCGGTCGTGAACGCCATCCGCGTCTTGGGACGCATGGTCCCGACGGCCATCTGCTGTTCGACCACCATGCCCATGACCTGCGCGGCGCACGGACCGGTACCGGCCTCCCCACCATCTGGCTCTGACCAGCCCCTTCGAATCGGTCCCGGCCAGGTGCGCGTTCCGGCCGGTCTCCGGGGGCATCCGGCACCGCACCGGCAATCCCTCGACCGACAACATTTCTCGCCTTGACAATTTTTTTGTCGGTTTGGAGCGTCCGCGCGCCGCGTGCAGCACCACCTGCGCGCGCATCCGCAGCCGGTGCTCGGCCTTGTGGCCATAGGCCATCTTCTTCAGCCGCTCGCGTTCGGCCGGGGTCGGGGCTATCGGGCGGGCAACCGCAACGGGCAAGGCAGGCAGGCCGATCGGGAGAAGCGGATCATGATGGGCCGTAGACTGCCGCACCGGGTTCGGGCCTGCCGTTTCCTGTTGCCGGGGCGTCTCGTGGGCTCACGCCCGCGCCGAGCAGCGCTCAGCGCGTCGGACGGTAGGTCGCGATGATCACTCCGCTGCTGGTCGGCCGGGCGCTCACCAGCTGCAACTTCTTCAGGGGGGCGTCATCAGTGAACAGCTTCTTGCGGCCCTCGCCCGCCACCACCGGGTGGATCAGCAGTACCAGTTCGTCCAGCAGGTCCTGCTCCAGCAACGAACGCACCAGCGTCGGGCTGCCCGCGACGGTGATGTCCTTGCCCTCGCCCGCCTTGAGCTCCTCGATCGCTGCCGCCAGATCGCCTTTGACAAGCGTGCTGTTCGCCCAGTCCTCGACACTGTCCAGCGTGGAGGAGACGACGTACTTGGGCGAATCATTGATCCACTTCGCGAAACCGGCGTCCTCGCCGCTGGTCACCGTCGGCCAGTACCCGGCCCACTCGGTGAAGGTCACCCGGCCCAGCAGAATCGTGTCGGCCGTCTCCAGCGTCTCCCCCAGCACCGCGCCCATCTCCTCATCGAAATCGAACTGCCACTCGTTCGGCGACTGGGCGACACCGTCGAGCGAGACGAACAGACCCGAAACGACCTTGCGCATGATTCCTCCGTGATGAGTCCGGGGTCGTCTGCCCGGTCCGAGCCGGGACGGCCCTTTGACCGGGACGGGCCGACCCCGTCGGCTACGCCAGGAAGACTATGCGGGCATCGAAGCTGAGGTCTTGTACAGAAGCGACAGGGGCTCCGCCCTGTCCGGAGCGCTCAGCTGAGTGGCGGTCCGGCCGATGTACCGGGTCAAGGACCGCGCCAGGTGCGGCTGGTCGAAGTAGCCCAGCCGGTGCACGATGTCCTGGGCCGGCGCACTCTCCTGGATCAGTACCGCCGCCTCGCGGGCGCGGTGGATCTGCCGGATGGCGCCCCGGGTGAGGCCAGTCGCCGCGACAAAGCGCCGCTGGAGGGTGCGCTCGGAGACGTCGGGGGTGGCGCCGTCGAGCACGGCGGGCACGATCGGGTCGCAGTCCACGATGCCCTCACGCACCATGCGCCGTACGAACGCCTCCGCGTTGTCGTAATCGGGCGGGTGCCAAGCGGAGCCCTTCAGCCAGACGGAGCGCCGCGTCACGTCGGGTATCTCCGCGCTACCGCCCACGAGTCGACTGATCGGTATGTGCGGCATCGAGGTGCCGAGGGCAAAGCTGATGCCGAAGAACGTGGCGTCCTTGGGTACGGGGGCCAGGCAGGCCTTGGGCTCCGGGCCCAGTACGGCCGCCCGGACCTGACCGTGCTGCTCCCAGAAGACGAGCTCCCAGTGCGATGTCGCGATCGACGTCATCCTGCCCACGTCGTCGCTGCGGCTGCGCCACACCCGCTCGATGTACGGCAGCTCCGACGGCCGGCTCTCGATCTCCAGGCCCAATCGGATCACCCCCGTTTACCGCTGCCTGAACCGCCAGTGTGTCACGTCGTCCGGAAGGCCAGAGCGCGTGCGAGATGCGCGGGGAGGATCAGCGCGGCTCGGCCTGAACGCGGCCAGTGGCCCGACGCCCGCAAGGCGCGTGTGGAAGCCCAGCCACATCGGGGAAGTTCACCACTCCGACCTGGACGATCTGCTGGCCAGGCTCGACCGGCACGCCGCCGGTCATCAGGAAGAATCCTCGTTCCGCCTCGCCGCATGATCAACCCCCGAAGGACTTCCGGAGCCGACCACTCAGGAGTGCGCCGGGTCTTCCCGGGAAGACTCCGCCGCCGCGTGATTCGCCTTTCTCCTCACCGTCACCCCGCAGACGCAGAGAACTCCGGCGCTTCGCGCCTCCAGACCGAGGACCGCATTCCCGCCCGGCCTGAAGGCCCCGATTCCCTGCGAAGATTCAGAAGATGGCAGCGGGCGAGGGTGAGTTCCGCGGTCTTGTCCTCGTCGTCGGGGAAGCGGGCCCGGCGGACCACGGTCGGCGGTGTGGGACCGAGGAACGTCAGGGTGACGACGATGACGACGGCCGTGATGAACACGACGGCGTCGCGTTGCTCGACGACATGTCCCTCAGCGGTCGCGGCGGGCACGGTCAGCGCCGCGGCCAGCGAGATGGCTCCGCGCATCCCCGCCCACGCCAGCGGCAGGCGTTGAGGGGCGGTGATACGGCGGTCCCGCTGCTGAGGACGCCGGTCCAGGAATCTGACCAGATAAGGGACCGAGTAGAACCAGAGCAGCCGTGTCCCGATCACAGCGACGCTCCCGGCGCAGGCGGCGATCGCGGCCTGTGCCAGGGAGACCGAGGTCAATGCCCTCACCGCGGAAGGCAGTTGGATGCCGACGAGGATGAACAGCGCGCTGTTGGTCAGGTAACTGGCCACTTCCCAGAAGGCGACGGCCTGGATGCGGGCGTCGGAACCGATGACGCGGGGGCCGAATCGGGTGGTCACAAGGCCTCAGGTGACGACGGCGAGGACGCCGGACACATGCAGGAGCTCGGCGGGCAGGTAGGCCAGGAAGGGGGTGGCGACACTCAGCACGCTGTGGAGCAGTGGCTCGGGCAGCCGGCGCCGGACCGGGATCAGGAGCAGCGCGACCGCGGCCCGATCAGGATTCCGCCGACGTAGGACTCGGCGAAGGCGACCGCCGTGCCGGACCAGGAGACGGGTTGCTCATCGGTGACGACCTCGATGGTCACGGCCAGCAGGACCAGAGCGGTGCCGTCGTTCAGCAGGCTTTCGGCGCGCAGCACGGTCAGGATGCGGCGCGGCATGGCCTCGGCGACCGCGGAGACGGCCGCGGCGTCGGTCGGAGCCAGGACGGCGCCGAGGACGAAGGCGATGGGCCGGCTGTAGCCCAACGCGGGGGCCACGGCGGCGACGACGGTGGCCAGGACCAGCCCGGTGGACTGCAGGGCGATGCTGCGGAAGTTGTTGCGGATCTCGCGCACCGAGGAGGTCAGCGCCTCCCAGTACAGCAGGACGGGGAGAAAGAGGAACAGGACGACATCGGGGGACAGCGCGAACGCGGCGAAGGACGGTGTCAGTCCGATGAGGCAGCCTGCGCCGAGCAGCAGCAGCGGTTCGCTCAGGCCCGTACGACGCGACAGCCGGCCCATCGCCAGTACACCGACGGCGACGACAACGATCAGTTCCAACTTTCCATGTCGGTTACCTGTGCCGTGGTGCGTACGGCCGGGCACTGGTGAGCCCATGGCCGTCCGGCGTCACCCGCATGCCGACGAAGGGGTGTGGTGCCGCGTTCGTGTTCATGTCTCTACCGTGGTGCCTCGACGCACGTGCAACCAGGCCACGCCCTTCTCAGGAGCTGCCTTCCTGGGAGTCCGGCACCCACCCTCCGGAATTCGCGCTCCCATGGGATTGTCGCTGGTGGTCACGGCTGAGGTCGCACGTTTCCACGGGTCCGGTCGCCGTGGCCACGATGCAGGCACTCGTTCAGGCTCGTTCGGTGTGGATGAGCCTTGGGAGATGGTGGCCGGAGTGGGTGGGCGCCCGGCGAATGGCGATGAGCGCGGCGTCGTCGCCGAGGCGTCCGCCGACGTGGGCGAGGAGGTCACGCCGGATGTGATGCAGGAGCGGTTCGGGGCCGCACTCGGTCCACTGGGCGGCTCGTTCGGCGAACGGGTAGAAGTCACCTCTCTGATTGCGCGCCTCGATGACGCCGTCGGTGTAGAGGAGGAGGGTTTCCCCGGCTTCGAAGGTGAACACGTCCAGCGTGCGCGCCGACGGGCTCAGGACGCCGACTCCCAGTGGGGGTGCGGGGTGCAGCCTGAGTGCGGTGACGGAGTGTTGCGGGTTGAGCAGCAGGGGCGCGGGGTGCCCGCAGCTGGTGATCTGGACGATGGCGGCATCGTCGGGGATCTCCAGCAACAGGGCCGTGACGAAGCGCTCCTCGGCCCCGGCCTCGTCCTCAGGCGCGGTGAATTCGCCGTGGTAGCGACCGACGCTCTGTTCCAGCGCGTCCGTCAGCGCGATGAGCTCGGCATGCTGATGGGAGGCTTCGCGGAACGCACCGAGCACCAGGGCGGCCTCGCCGATGGCTGCCAGGCCCTTGCCCCGGACATCTCCGATGAGCACGCGCGTCGCGTTGTCGGTACGCGTGACGGCGTACAGGTCTCCGCCGATCTCGGCCTCGTCCTCGGCGGCCAGATATACCGACGCCGTACGCAGGGGGCCGATCCCGCTGGGCAGCGGCCACAGCAGTACGTGCTGTGCGGCCTCGGCGACCGATCTCACCTGGGCCAGTTCCTGTCCGTGCCGCTCGCGTACCAGGGTGTAGCCCACGACCAGAAGGGTCAGTACGGCGAGGGCGACGATCTGCACGACGACGTTGCGCGACAAGAGGGTGCCGTCGTGCAGGCTGATACCTGCCTGGGCCGCGAGCGCCAGGACGCCGATCGCCCCGGTCAGCCGGGGACCGGCGAAGGAGGCGGTGATCGCGGGCGCGATCACCAGCAGCGGCCCCAGGTGGATGTCGGCCGGAGCCACGATGTCGACGACCGTGATCATCACGATGAGCAGGACGGGGATCGCCAGCAGCGCATGGTTCGGCTGCCGCGGGCCGAAGTCGGCAAAGCGATTCCAGATCCCCACATGTTCCACAGTGCACCGCCCCAGGACGGCTTGCTAGCGCAGCCAAGAACTATCGGCAATGCGCCGTCAAGGCTGCGGAGCGCGTCCCGCACCCGCCGGACCAGGCGTCGACGGGCCCGGCCCCGCACCGGCTCCCGGCGCGAGGCCGGCAGGGCCGCCGGCCGCATGCGACCAGGGGCTGCGACTGCCCGTCCGGCGTTGTGCTGACCACGGTGGCCGCCCTGTCGGACACCGAGCACGACGGTCTCCGCGACCACGCCCGAGGGCCACAGCTGTCCCCGAGGTCGGGTCAGTCGAGGAGAAGGGGATTCGGCAGGGTGGCCGCGGGGTGCATGCGCAGGAGGGTGTGAAGGACTCCTGAGAGGCCGGACATGAGGCTGGGCGAGAACGCTTCGCGGGCCAGGCCGCCGACCGGGCCGCGCTGCTCCAGGCCGGTGAGGATTTCGGCGTCGAGGTCGGAGGGGTCACCGAAGGGCATGGAGGTGAGGAATTCCCAGAGGCCGAGGTCGCCGTGGCACAGGGTATGGCTCCAGCCGAAGCCCTCGGCGGCGCAGGCGCGCGCGGCCCGGCTCGCCATGTCGAAGTGGGCGGGATCGCCCGTGCGCCGGTGAAGATCGAGCATGCCGATGCCTACCCCCGCGCTGCCGTGGCACCAGCTGGTGAAGAAGTCCTCCTCGGCGCCGATGCGGACGTCGAGCCAGTTGCCGTGCTCGGGTCGGTAGAGGGACTCCTGATAGGTGAAGGCCCGCTCGGCGAGGTGGTTCCAGTCGCGCCGTTCGGCCGCGGAACCCGCGTCGCTGAGAGCGAGCCGGGTCAGCGCCCAGCCGATACCGGTGGCGCCGTGGGCGAAGCCGCCGATGCCCTCGGGGTTGAGACGGGTCGTCCAGCGCGCGCCGCTCGCGTCGATGGCGGCCAGCCCGGTCAGCCGGCGGCCGATGTCCGCGGCGGCGCCGAGCCAGCGGTCCTGCCCGGTCGCCGCGGCCAGATCGAGCAGGGGGACGACTGCGCCTGCCGCCCCGTTGAGGAGGTCCACCTCGACGTCGTCCTCGACCAGTCGGCCCTCCGCGAGCAGCAGGGCCCTTGCCGCGGCCCGCTCCAGCAGCCAGTCCTCACCGAGCACCCGGTGCAGCGCCAGCCACGTCCACACCTGCGACGCGGCACCGCTGAACGCTCCGGGTGACGGCGTCGGTGTCCGGTCCTCGGTGCCGACCAGGACCCGCAGCGCCCCCTCGAACGTCTCGTCGACGCCCGGCACCTCCTGCGCCCGCCCGGCCCGCACCTCGGTCACGTACTCCGCGAGCGTCAGCGTCACCCCGCCCTGCCCGGTGTAGAGGTCGGCGGGCAGCACCCTGATGGACCACCCCGCGGGGGTGAAGACGGGGCTGATCCAGGTGACCGTACCGTCCTCGCCGTGCACCGCCCCGTCGCACAGCCGCCGCACCATCTGCGCGGCCAGGTCGCGGCGGCGGCGCTCGCGGTCCCGGGCGTGCGGGTCGCGGGCGGCGGCCTGCGTCCGCGTAGGCAGCGAACGCTCGTTGAGGTACGCGCCGACCAGCGCGTCCTGGATCACCGCCTCCTCCAGCGCCAGGTCGGCGGTGCGCCAGTCCTCGACGGTGGTCCGCACGGCGGCCGAGTCCACGATGAAGGTGAACATCGGCACGTCGCCGGCCAACAGGTCCGCTATCTCGCCGTCGATGGCCGCACGCTCGGTCGGCGCGCCGGGCAGCACCTCGGCGTTGCGCCGCAGGATGTCCCGGGCCCGTTCGACCGCCGCCGCCTCGTCGTGCAACGACGCCGGGTGCCAGAGCATCCGGCCGATGTCGACGTACGCCTGTGTCGGCCGCAGGATCCGCCGCGCCTGGGCGCCTTCGAAGCGGCGCAGCAGCCGGTACGGGTCGGTCCCGGACCGGCGCAGGTGCGCGGTCATCTCGCGGAAGCCGGCCAGAATCCGGTCCCAGTACGCACTCAACACGGGAGTGGGGCTGGGGTGGTTGCCCGCGGTCGGCATCGCCACCAGGTCCACCTGGAAACGGGCCGCCGCGGTACCGGCGTCCGCGATCACCGGGTTGGGGATCAGCGGCTGCTGGCCGGGCAGCGACCCGACCCCGGAGATGTCCACCCCGCCGAGCGCGAAGCCGGTGCCGCGTACGGGCAGCAGTCCGGTACGCAGCACCGTACGGCGGATGGCCGCCGCGGCCACGTCCACCGCGTCGCCCCTGCCGCTGGGCGGGAAGGGCGCGGGAGCGTCGAAGAGCGTCTCGGCGTCCACGATCACCGGCACCGGACCCGCGGCGATCATGTTCTCCGCGTGCATGTCTGTGCCGCCGGCGAAGCGGAGGACGGCCAGCCAGTGCCCTACGTTCCGGTAGAACGCGGCGAGTTCGGTCTCGCCCGCGCAGTAGCGGTGACGGACGAACTCGGCCCAGCCGTAGCCCTCGCGTGCTTGCGTTCGCGGCACCCGGATGCGCTCGTCGGGCGACGGTGCGTCGGGGAAGTCCGCGTAGAGCTCGTCCAGCAGCGCGCCCAGCGCCACGTCGGCTTCGGACGGCCGGGGCTTGTACATGACGCTCCCGCCGGCGAAATCGACCCGACTGACCGTCAGGCCGCCCCGGTGGGTGTCGCCCGCCCCGAACGCGACGGTTCGCATCTCCCCCGCTGATCCCCCCAGCAGCGGCCGCAGCACTTCGCGGTCCGCGGCGAGGCGTTCCGCGAATCCGGCCGTCGCCGCCACCGACAGCCGCGCCACCGACGCGATCCGAGGGCCGACGTTCGGGTATCGGCCGGCCAGCCGGTCGAGATAGCCCTCCTCCCCGGCCTGCTCCAGGAACGCGGTCCACGTCCGCGTGTCCGATCCCGCCCCCGCGTCCTCGGCGTGGCGTCCGCCGCCCGCTGTCATGCGCAGCGCGTGCAGTTCGATCAGGAACAGGCGGGACAGCTTCGCGTGCAAGGACTTGAGCAGAGCGGTGTGGCCGGCTTCCAGTACCGCTTCCCGTTCTTCCCGGCTCAGGGCGTCGACGGTGGCCAGCCGCCCGGCCAGCTCTTCCCGCCAAGGGCGGGCGATGGTCCGTACGGGTCGGGCGAACCATTCCGCCTCGTCCCGCCTCCCCGACTCCCCCGGCCTCCCCGGCCTTTCCGATCTTTCCGGCGCCGATCCGCTCACCGTCCACCCTCCCCATTCCGCCGTGAACTCGCTTCTTCCGGTCGTTCCGTGGGGGCGCGGGGAACTGTGCGACCAGCCACGACCCATCCGCACCCGGCAGCAACCGGCCGAGCCGGAAACCGCCGCATCCCCGACGCGCGCGGGGGCGGGCGGCAACCGACTCGGCAGGCTGCGGCGCGTTCCCGGGTGCGGACGCGTCGTGGCTTGGCGCGCGGTTTCCCACGCTCCGGCCTTATGAACCGCACTCCCCACGGGCGCTCCCGAAGAGGCGTACTCCGCAGGCGATACGGTCAAAAAGCGCCCTGGAGAGGGCACTCAGCGGGCAGGGCCTCCACAAAGGGCCCTGTAGTCACCGCAGGCGATCAGCAACACCAGCTGCCGTGCGACCCACTCGGGCTGGAACAGAAGCCGTAGAGGGAGTCGCTCGGGTCGGTGAGCGCGGCCTCGGCGGCGGCGCCACCGACGTAGAGAGGCCCAGCGGGGTTGGTCTGGCCGTACGCGCTCTCGGCGCCCGTCAGCCAGGCATCGAGCACGGCGGTGGTGGCAACGCTGGTCTGGGGCATGAGAGACCTCCGATGGACGTGGGGATTGGGGCGGATTGCCCAGCCCTGAGTATCGCCGGGTTCGAACACCCGTCAGACGTCCAATCTGGCCAAAGCCATGTGGTGTTCATGCGGCCTGCCGCCTTCCGCGGGACGGGTGGGACGGCCACACGGCGGAGCGCCGACCGGGCGGGCGCAGCGGACGCCGGGCCTCCGAGTCCAAGCACCGGCCTGGGCTCCGCACCTACGAGGAGCCCCCTGAAGAGCGAAGCAAGGGTGCCTCGGTGCTCGTCCGGTCACCGCAGGCCGACCGGGAACCGGACGACCCCGAACCCGTGCGCTCCCGATGTGCCGCTGCCCATCGCCGTACGCACACGTGAACACCTGAACGGCTGCGGCCTCTCCGCAACCCGGCGCCCGAGGACCACCCGATAGGAGGCAGCCATGGACGTCAGGGACGACGCGCCCCATGTCTCCGCCCCAGCCACCAGCATCACGGACCACGCCCCGCCATCCGTCTCCCGGCGGCTGCGGCTCATCACCGTCATCGCCACCTTCGGCGGACTCCTCTTCGGCTACGACACCGGCGTCATCAACGGTGCCCTGCCCTACATGACCGACGACCTGGGACTGACCCCGGTCACCGAGGGCATGGTCACCAGCTCGCTGCTGCTGGGCGCCGCACTCGGGGCGATCACCGGCGGTCGGCTGTCGGACGCGCGCGGACGCCGCCGTACGGTCCTCACCCTCGCCGTGGTCTTCTTCATCGGCGCGCTCGGCTGCACCCTCGCACCGACCACCGCGGTCATGGTGCTCGCCCGGTTCGTACTCGGCCTCGCGGTCGGCGGCGCGTCGGTGACCGTGCCCGTCTACCTCGCGGAGGTCTCACCGGCGGAGCGACGCGGCGCACTGGTCACCAGCAACGAACTCATGCTCGTCAGCGGTCAGTTGCTCGCCTTCACCTCCAACGCGGTCATCGCCGACGTGGGTGGTGATTCCGGCGGTGTCTGGCGCTGGATGCTCGTGATCGCCACGGTCCCGGCCGTCGTGCTCTGGTTCGGCATGCTGGTCATGCCGGACAGCCCCCGCTGGCTGGCTTCCCAGAGCCGCTTCAACGAGGCCTTCGAGGTGCTCAAGCAGGTCAGGTCCGAGGCCCGGGCCCGGGCCGAACTGCGCGAGGTGTCCGCGCTCGCCGTCAAGGACGAACAGGAGAAGCTCGGCGGCTGGCGCGATATGAAGGCCACTCCCTGGGTGCGCCGACTGATGTTCATCGGCTTCGGCATCGCGGTCGTGCAGCAGATCACCGGCGTCAACACGATCATGTACTACGGCACTCAGATCCTCACCGACGCCGGCTTCACCTCGGACAGCGCCCTGACGGCGAACATCGCCAACGGTGTGATCTCGGTGCTGGCCACCTTCGTCGGCATCTGGCTCCTGGGCCGCGTCAACCGGCGGCCCATGCTGATGAGCGGTCAGATCGGAACAACCACCGCCCTGCTGCTGATCGGTGTGTTCTCCCTGGCGTTGCCGGAAGGCACGGGCCGGGCGTTCGCCGTGCTGGCGATGACCGTCACCTTCCTCGCCTTCCAGCAGGGCGCGATCTCGCCGGTGACGTGGCTGATGCTGTCGGAGATCTTCCCGATGCGGATGCGCGGCTTCGGGATGGGCGTCGCGGCCGTGGTGCTGTGGCTGACCAACTTCGCGATCGGCTTGGTCTTCCCGTCCCTGGTCGACGGGATCGGGATCTCCAACACCTTCTTCCTCTTCGTGGCGGCGGGTGTCCTCTCGCTCGCTTTCGTCAAGCGCTACGTCCCCGAGACCAGGGGCCGCACCCTCGAAACCCTCGAAGCCGAACTCCGGACGCGCTTCTCCCGACCCCTCTCCTGAAGGAAACGACCATGACCGTACGTGTAGGTGTCATCGGTGCCGGAATGATCGGCCAGGACCACATACGACGACTCACCGAGGCCGTCACCGGCGCACGCGTGAGCGCGGTGAGCGACATAGACCAGGCCCGCGCCACCGAGGTTGCCGCCCGCGTCGGCGCAACCGCCCTGCCGACCGGTGCCGAACTGATCGCCTCCCCAGATGTGGACGCCGTTCTCGTCACCTCCTGGGGCCCCACCCATGCCGAGCACGTCCTGAACGCCGTCGCGGCCGGTAAGCCGGTGTTCTGCGAGAAGCCCCTCGCCACGACCGCCGAGGACTGTCTGCGTATCGTCGAGGCCGAACGCGCCCACGGCCGCCGGCTCGTCCAGGTCGGTTTCATGCGCCGCTTCGACACGGGCTACCGCCAGATGAAGGAGGTCCTCGCCTCCGGAGCGATCGGCGCCCCGCTGATCGTGCACTGCGCCCACCGCAACCCGACCGTGCCGGAGTCCTACACCTCCGCGATGGCCGCGCAGGACACGGCCGTGCACGAGATCGACGTCCTGCGCTGGCTGCTCGACGACGAGATCGTCTCCGCCCAGGTGATCACCCCACGCGCCACCGGCAAGCGGTTCGCGCACCTCAAGGACCCGCAGATCATGCTCTTCGAGACCGCGAACGGGGTCCGCATCGACCTGGAGGTCTTCGTCAACTGCCGGTACGGCTACGACGTCCAGTGCGAGACCGTCGGCGAGGAGGGACTGGTCCGGCTGCCCGACCCGGCCGCTGTCGGCGTCCGCACCGCCGGACACCACGGCACCACCGTGGCACAGGACTGGAAGGTGCGTTTCGCCGACGCCTTCGACACCGAGTTCCGCGAATGGGTCGCGACCGTCGGGACCGGCAGCGAGCCCACCGGCCCGTCCGCCTGGGACGGCTACGCCGCCACGGTCGTCACCGACGCCGCCGTCCGGTCCCTGGAGTCCGAGGGCACCGTCGTCACCGTGGACATGAAGCCCCGCCCCACCCTTTACGGAGGCGCCGCATGAAGATCGCCCTCGACCCCTACATGTTCCGCTCCCTGCCCATCGACGACATGGTGCGCACGGTCGCCGAACTCGGCTACCAGTACATCGAGTTGTCCCCGCGAGACGACTTCATGCCGTTCTTCGTGCACCCACGGGCGGACGACGAGCGCGTCTCCCAGCTCAAGGCCTCGCTGCGCACGCACGGCGTCAAGCTCTCCTCCGTACTGCCCCTGTACAAGTGGTCCTCGCCCGACGAGAACGAGCGGCAGGCCGCCGTCCGCTACTGGAAGCGGATGATCGAGATCACCGCAGACCTCGAATGCCCGTTGACGAACTCGGAGTTCAACGGCCGCCCCGACCGAGCCGCCGAGAGCGAGGCCGCGTTCTGGCGCTCTCTGGAGGAGCTGCTGCCACTGTTCGAGCGCGAGGGCATCGCGCTCAACCTGGAGGCCCACCCGGACGACTTCTGCGAGGAGAACACCCCCGCCGTCGATCTCGTCCGCGCGATCAACAAGCCCTGGGTGAACTACCTCTACTGCGCCCCTCACTCCTTCCACCTCTCCGGAGCCTCGGACGTCGGCGCGGACATCGCGGCGATGATGCGCTACGCCGGCGACAAGCTCCGGCACGTGCACATCGCCGACTCCTTCAACCACAAGGGATCGTCCGGCCTGCGCTACATCCTCAACCCGCCCGGCACCACCGCCCGTATCCACCAGCACCTCGACATCGGCCAGGGCGAGGTCGGCTGGGACGCCTTCTTCGGCACGCTCCGGGAACTGAACTTCGACGGCGTCGCCACCGCGTGCGTCTTCGCCTGGGAGGAACGCGCCAAGGAATCCTCCGCGTTCATGCTGGACCGCATCAGCAAGGGGCTCTCGGCGTAACGCGAGTAACCCACCGTGCCCCGGCGGTCGGAAGACGGCCGGGGCACGGTGGGAGTGGAGGCGACCGGATGCCGATCGGGAGAGACTGCCTCGATCAGGCCGCCGGGGCCGGGTAGGTCGGGTATTCCACGCCGGAGACGTGCTGGACGACACGGACGACCTGGCAGGAGTAGCCGAACTCGTTATCGTACCACAGGTAGAGGATCGCGTTGTCGCCTTCGACCTTGGTCGCGCCGGCGTCGACGATCGAGGCATGACGCGAGCCGATGAAGTCGCTCGAGACCGCATCGGGGGCGCTGATGAAGTCGATCTGGCGCTTGAGCGGCGAGGTCAGCGAGACATCGCGGAGGTGGTCGAGGACTTCCTCGCGTGTGGTCTCGCGGGCGAGCTGCAGGTTGAGGATGGCGATCGAGACGTCCGGAACCGGGACGCGGATGGAGCTGCCGGTGATCTTCGCCTTGAGGTCGGGCAGCGCCTTGGCGACGGCGGAGGCGGCACCGGTCTCGGTGATGACCATGTTGAGCGGCGCCGAACGACCGCGGCGGTCGGAGTTGTGGTAGTTGTCCAGCAGGTTCTGGTCGTTGGTGAACGAGTGGACGGTCTCCACATGGCCGCGCAGAACGCCGTACTCGTCCGCCATCGCCTTCAGCGGCGGGACGATCGCGTTGGTGGTGCAGGAGGCGCAGGACATGATCTGCTCGTCCGGCTTGATCGTGTCGTGGTTGACGCCGTGGACGATGTTGGGAACGTCGCCCTTGCCCGGTGCGGTCAGGACGACCTTGGCGATGCCGGGGCGGAGGTGCTGGGACAGGCCCTCGCGGTCACGCCACCTGCCGGTGTTGTCGATGAGGATGGCGTCCTTGATGCCGTACGCCGTGTAGTCCACCGACAGCGGGTCGTCGGAGTAGATCACCTTGATCTCGTTGCCGTTGGCGACGATCTTGCTGTTCGCCTCGTCGACGGTGATCGTGCCCCGGAACTGGCCGTGAATGGAGTCACGCCGCAGCAGCGAGGCGCGCTTGACGATGTCCTGGCCGGCACCCTTGCGGACGACGACGGCACGCAGCCGCAGCCCGTTGCCGGATCCGGCCTTCTCGATGAGCAGGCGGGCGACGAGGCGGCCGATGCGGCCGAACCCGTAGAGGACGACGTCGCGCGGCTCCTGGCGCTCGATCTTGTTGACGCCCGTGGCGCCGGCCACGGCCTCGGCGGTGAACTCCGTCACCGACAGACCACGGTCGTCGGACTTGTAGGTCGCGGCGAGCATGCCGATGTCGATCTGCGACGGCCCGAGATCGAGCGTGGTGAGAGCCTGCAGGAACGGCAGCGTCTGGATGACCGAAAGTTCCTCACCGGCGATCTGCCGGGCGAAGCGGTGGGTCTTGAGGATGCTCACCACTGACTTGTTCACCAGGGAACGGCTGTGCAGCAGGACCGTGACGTCCCGCTCGCGGTGCAGCTTCCCGATGATCGGGATCATCGACTCCGCGATCTCCTCGCGGTTGTTCCAGTTGGTGAACGAGTCGTCATTGACAGTCACAGATTCATCTTTCGAGCTAGGTGGCGCTCAGATGGTAGCTCGACGCCCTTTTGATCATTCGAGCGGGGCCACCTGATCAAGAGGAACGCGCAGCTGAGGCGTGCGTACACCCTCGCGCCGGTGGCACGGGACCCGGCGGCCGGCGTGGGAGCGCGCCCTCGTGACCGGTCCGCCTCCCGCGAGGGATGCCCACATCGAGGACACGAATGCGCCCCTTTCACGCGGTTCCGACCGTCACCGCTGACTGTTTCGCTTGACATGGGGCACGCGCTGCCCAACTGCCCGGACGGTCACGAGGTTGCTGTCCTGGCGTCCATCTCCCCGGAATCCGTCTTCACCCTCCACCGCCTCCGTGAACCCACGCCGCACGGCGGAGCGGGGCGATCCCCGGGCTGCGCCACCGACCCGCCGCCCCCGCGGACCCGGGGAAGGCAGCGGAGGTCGACCGCAGGCTGGAGGCCTGGGTCCGTCGGCTCGACGCGTTCCCCAAGGCATGGACGGGGGACTTCGCAGGGTTCCAGTTCGGCCGGGCCGTCGTACTCCAGCATCCGGGCGCGGCCGACCTCGAACGCCTCACCGTGGCCGGCAAGCTGCTGCTGGCCGAGAACCTCGTCGACAACTGCTACTGCGAGGAGGACGAGGACAAAGGCGGCTCATCGCGCGGGCTCGGCGGCAGGCTGATCAGGGCCCAGTCCGCGCTCGACCCCTTCCACTCCACTCCCGAACTGGAAGCGCGGTGGCGGCGCGGCGTACAGGCCGACGGGCCGCTGCGCTCGTACCACGGGGCCCTCAAGGACTACGCCGTCTTCGCCACTCCCAGCCAGACCGACCGGCTGGTGCACGATCTCGCCCGGCTGCATCTGGGCTATCTCGGTGAGGCCGCCTGGTCCGAGATCCGGTACGTGCCACCGGTCTGGGAGTACCTGATGATGCGGCAGTTCAACAACTTCCGCCCCTGCCTGTCGATCGTCGACGCCGTGGACGGCTACGAACTGCCCGAGGCCTTCTACGTCCGGCCCGAGATCCAGCGGATCACCGCGCTCGCCGGCAACGCGACCACGCTCGTCAACGACCTGTACTCCTTCACCAAGGAACTGGCCAATGATCCCAGCCATCTCAATCTGCCTCAGGTCATCGCCGCCGACGAACGGTGCGGGCTGAAGGCCGCCTATCTGAAGGCCGTCGAGATCCACAACCAGATCATGGAGGCGTTCGAGGAGGAGGCGGCGACCCTGTCCGCCACCTCGCCTCTCGTCGAGCGCTACGCCAGGGGCCTGGCCGCCTGGGTGTCCGGTAACCACGAATGGCACGCCACCAACACCCACCGCTACCACCTGCCGAACTACTGGTAACGCCCCGCCGTCCGGCCCGTCGCCCACCGCGTCACAAGGAGTCACCTTTGCCCATCACCGATGCCGGCACCACGGCAGCGCCGATGCCGACCCAGGCCACCTGCCAGTCGACGTACCAGACCCGCGTCGCGGACTGCTGGAACGCCGAGGAGAACCCGGTCAACCTCGAACTCGGAAAGATCGACGACCTCCACCACCACCACTACGGCATCGGGGACGTCGACTGGTCCGTGCTCGACGGAGACCGGGACGAGGGCGGAAACAGGGGCGGGGACGACGCTGCCGAGCGCCGTGACCGGATCACCTCCGAGCGGCACCGTCTGGAACAGGCACAGGCCGACCTCCTCGCCTCCCATCTCGGCCCCCTCTCCCCCGCCGACCGCGTCTTCGACGCCGACTGCGGGCGCGGCGGCGGAAGTGTGGCGGCCCATCTGCGGTACGGATGCCACACCGACGGCGTCACGATCTCGAGGAAACAGGCCGACTTCGCCAATGCCCAGGCCCGCGAACGGCACATCGACGACAAGGTCCGCTACCACCACCGGAACATGCTCGACACCGGCTTTCCCTCCGGCGCGTATGCGGCCTCCTGGAACAACGAGTCCACCATGTATGTCGAGCTGGGCCTGCTGTTCGCCCAGCACGCAAGGCTGCTGCGCCGCGGCGGACGCTACGTGACGATCGCCGGCTGCTACAACGACGCCTACGGGCGGGCCTCCCGGGAGGTGTCTCTCATCAACGCCCACTACATCTGCGACATCCACCCACGGTCGGAGTACTTCCGCGCCATGGCCCGCAACCGCCTCGTACCCGTCCACGTCCAGGACCTGACCGCCGCAACCATCCCCTACTGGGAACTCCGCAAGCAGGCCGAGCACCTGGTCACCGGCATCGAGGAAACGTTCCTGAGCGCCTACGAGAACGGCAGCTTCCAGTACCTGCTCATCGCGGCCGACCGCGTCTGACATCTCCGCCGCGTTGGCGCGACTCCGGATGAGTCCTATGGTGAGAAGTGGTGCAGAGGCTTTCCCACGAGGTATCCACGACGGGGAGGACATGATCATGTCCGAAGCCACACATCATCGTCCGCCGCGGCGGACGCACGACGATGCCGCAGGCGTCACGGCCACCATCCACCGGGCAGCGAGCGCCGCGGGTCGGGCCGCTGCGGATGCCGTACGGCATCCCCAGGCCGTGGTGGACCGGTTCCGGCATCTGCCTCAGGCGCTGCCACTGGTGCGGCAGGCGGTGGCACCCATCCTGACCGGACGAGTGCGTGACTGGCGTGGGGAGTACGCCTACACGTTGGGTGAGCAGGCATTCGTCTACGGTTTTCCGTACATCTACAACGCCCGGCTGCGTCACCAGTGGGTGACCCAGTTGCGTGACCCAGCGACGGTGCCGTATGCGGCGGTCAACCATTTCTGGCACGCGCAACGGCTGCTGGACGCCTCGTACCGGGACGGTGGTTGCCCCAACAACGACACCCTGTACTCGACCGCGTGGGTGGATCTGCGCAGTGAGCCGATCATTCTCTCGCACCCGGACATGGGTGACCGCTACTTCTCCTTCGAGCTGATGGGCATCACCTCCGACAACTTCGACTACATAGGCCAGCGGACCACGGGATCCAAGGCCGGCCATTTCGCGGTCGTCGGTCCGGACTGGAGCGGGCAGCTTCCCGATGGTGTGCGCCGTGTCGCGACCGCGCCGAGCCCGTGGATCCTGATCCTCGGCAGGACGCTGGTCGACGGCGAGGACGACGTGCCGAACGTACAGACGCTCCAAGCCCAGTACCGGCTCACTCCGCTCAGCTTCTTCGACAGGGGCGGCGGGCCCGCTGACCCGGCGCGGCTCCCGTCGAGCCATGAGGTGCCGGCGCCGGTGGACCCCGCGCAGGATCCCCTCGGCCCGTGGAAGACGCTCAACGCCATGCTGGCCGAGAACCCGCCACCGGCGCACCACGCGATCCTGCTCAAGCAGTTCGCAGAGGTCGGCATCGGTCCCGGTCTCGACGTCGAGGCCCAGCCTGAGGCGGTCAGACAGAACCTCATCCGGGCCGCGGCTGTCGGTACGCCGATGCTCAAACAGCAGATGCTCAGCGGTGAGTGGGCACATGTGGTGAACGGTTGGCGTTATCCGCCACCGCAGATGGGCCGCTTCGGCGACGACTTCGTCAAGCGCGCCGCCGACCAGTCGTTGGCGGGCATCATGGCCAACGATCCCGACGAGGCCGTCTATCTGCTCAACTACGACGACGCGGACGGGAACAAGCTGTCGTCCGGCCGCTATGCGCTGCGTTTCGGCGCGGGCGCGATGCCACCCGTCGATGCCTTCTGGTCCCTGTCCGCGTACGGCGACGACATGAACCTGATCCCCAACCCGGCCGGCCGCTACTCGGCAGGGGACCGCACGCCCGGGCTCGTCATGGACCCTGACGGCGGTCTGACCCTCCATCTGCAGTCCACATCACCGGGAGGGGACCGTGAGGCCAACTGGCTGCCCACGCCCCAGAGCGGCACCTGGTTCGTGATCCTGCGCATGTACCGTCCGCACCGCGAGGTCGTGGACGCGGTATGGGAATGCCCACCACTCACCCGTGTCGACTGACCTGACGGATCCGCGGGCCGCGCGTGGCGGCCCACGGACCGGTGCATGGGCATGGGACTGCTCTCAGCCGATGTGGAGCTGGTACGTGGCGCCGTTGCTGGTGTCGTTCGCCGAAATGAGCCGGGGTTCCCACCTCCATCCGGTGCTGGGCTTGCGGTGGTGGAACTCGACCGACTGCCCGGCTATCCACCAGTAGCCTTCCGCCAAGGTGCAACCCTTCGGGGCGATCTCCCAGAACCTCGAGCCGCCCCAGTCGCCGTACTGGTTCTCGCCGACGAAGTAGAACTTCACCGTCTCGGTGGACCCGCTGCAGACCTTGAGCTGCACGTACTTGTTGGCGGCGTAGGCCGTTCCCGGAACCGCCAGACCGACCGTGTTGCCTGCGGTGGCTTGATCAGAGCCGGATCAGAGGTGGCTCACAACCGAGGGGAGCGAGCGCGGCCTGGAACTGGGGCCAGGTGAAGGCGCCTGCCTCGTAGAGGGTGACAGCCATGCCGAAGGCGCGGCTCTCCCAGGGTTCATGCCGCCCGGCGTCATGAAAGGCCCGTCGGGCTCAGTCCTTGGGTCCGACGGAGTCCTCGATGCGGGCGAGCTGGCGGTCGATGTCGGTCAACCACACTTCGAGATCGATGAGTGCGGGCAGGGCCGGGTGGTGCTCCGGCAGCGGTGGGCCAGGGGGACTCAGGCCCGGCGCGGGGCGTTGGTTGGTGGTGAAGTACGTGGCGATGCGGTCGGCGTCCGTCGTCAGCTCTGCGGCCGTCCTGCGGACCCATGTGCTCGCATCCGGCGGCACATCGGTCAGGGGCGCTTCGAAGCAAGGAAGCCGCTGGGCGCCGAGCACCGTGTGGTACGCCACGATGAGCACCCCGTGCCAGTCGGCCTGGGCGCCCTCCCAGGCGGTGGGTGGCTCGCTGCGGTACTGCGCATAGGCGGACTCCGCCAGACGCAGATGACGCAGGGTCGGCAACGTCGCGGGCGGAGACGGTACGGGCGCGGCCAGGAGCGCTTCGGCCGTGGCAGGTATCAGCGCCCCGCACGAGCGCAGCAGGCTCGCCATGGTGCGGTGCACCTCCCTGCGTGCCCCCGCCGGCCAGGCCAGCAGCCCGCACAGCAGGCCGATGACACTGCCGGTGACGACATCGACGATGCGGGCTTCCGACAGCCGCCAGGAGGTCGGAGTGATCTGGGCGAAGGCGAGGGAGACCACCAGCGTGAAAAGCCCCTGCGCGTAGGCGACTCCGAGCCGTGGGCCCAGAGCGAAGGCGATGAGCATGCCCGGCACGAGCAGGACGGCGTACGCGTCCAGATGTCGGCCGAGGGCGATGAGCAGCGCACCTGCCGCGACAGCCCCCACCAGGTTGCCGACCATGGCCTGGCGCACGGCCCGCCAGGTGGCGCCGACCGTGGTGCGCCCCAGCGTGAGGACCGCGAGGAGGACCCAGAATCCGTGCGCGAGGTCGAGGGTGCCCGCGACAAGACGGGCGATGGCGAGGCCGCACGCGACCCGTACGGCGTTCTGGAACCACACCGAGCGATGCGTCGCGTTGCCTGCGATGCGCCGCGCCCACAGATGCGTCGTGGGCAGGTCGGCGTACCAGAAGAGTTCGCGGGGCGGGAGAGGCGAGGTTCTGCGCCCGGCGGCAGAGACACCCAGGGCGGTCACCGCGATCCACGTCGACTCGGCCAGTGTCAGTTCCGTCGCCTGTCGCCGCAGGACGCCGGTGTCCGCGCCCGGTTCCTCCGGCTCGGCCGCACAGCGGATCCGTTCCGCCTGGAACTGGCGGATCGCGCTGTCGAGCGCGTCGGCCGTCGGTGGACGCTCACCGGCACGCAGGGCCGCACCCGTGTCCTTGCACGTCCGCGCGACGCGTTCACGGAGCGCGGCGGACGGTCCATCCGCGCGCGGCGCTGCGCCAGGAGACACGGACGTCGCGCTCCGCGACGCCAGTTGGTCCACGACCCGGCGGACCGCGGCTCCCGCCTGTGCCAGGGCCCGGTCCCGGCGCCCCGGGCCGGTCGGGCGCTCACCTGGGGAAACCTGCGACAGCCGCATCCCCTCGCTGAGATCACGCAGCCTCGCGACGGAGACGCGGGCCGGATCGGCCGCTGCCGCGGCGGCCGTCTCCAGCGCGTCGGCGAGCAGGATCCGGAAGCCAGTGGCAGGTGGACCGGACAGCACGAACACCTGGCACAGGGTGAGGAGTACGACGCCCACGGTCACGCCCGTCAGCCGTGCGCCCAGCGTCTGAGGAGCGTACGGCGGGAAGCAGGCGAGGATGTAGAGAAGTTGGAGACCGGGGGCTGGACCCGCCGTACGCGGTCCGGCCACCACAGTGAAAGTCAAAAGGAATCCGACGATCAGCATGCCTGCCACGGCGGCCGCCGTGCTCACCGCGAGTGCTGTGCCCAGCGCGACCAGAACCACTCCGAACGGCAGGGTCCGCAACGTGATCCATGCCTGCTGCCGGCCCGTCCCTGGAATGGTGGACAGCAGGCCGAGCGCGATCGGTGTGAACAGTGCGTACAGCGCCGCCACGGGTTGCTGAAGGCCGTAGAGGAACGTGTAGAAGCCGACGCTCGCCGAGCAGGTGACCTGGATCGACCGTCGTACGATCACGCCACCGCCCGGCCCAGGCGTCATACGTGCTCGCCACCCACACCGGTACGTGCACCGCGGACGGCCCCTGACGGCGATGGCGGCTGTCCGCGCATGGCGACGTTCCTCTCGGCAGGCGCCGCGTGTCCTCGACGACCGGGCCTCTGCCCATTTTCGACCCTCTGAAGGGTCGGCGCACGTCCGGCGCCGGTTGGGCGGGGCACCTCAAGGGCCCCGCCCAACCGGTCCGGCAAACGGTCAGGCGGTCAGATCGTCAGCAGGCGCCCTCGTCCTGCCAGACACCCCACTCGGAGGCCACGGGAGTCTCGTTCTGAGTCCACCACTTGGCCTTCCAGTTGTGGCTGTTGTACGACACCTCGTTGCCGACGGTGTAGACCGCGGTCGAGCTCCAGGCCGGCTTGCACCCGGTGCCCGGGGGCGTGGGCGTCGGCGTCGGCGTCGGGGTGGGAGTCGAGGAGGGCGGCGTGTCCCCGGCGAACTTCACCGAGTACTTGGCGAAGTCCCCGGAGTTCTGCGCCACGCTGGAGCACGTGCCCGAGGTCCGGCCACCGTTGTCGGCCGGGGTGCACTGGCGGTCACGGTTGAGGGACCAGAACGTGAAGCGGTCCATGTTGTGGCTGGTGGCGTAGTCCAGCACGGTCTGGAAGTCGGCCTGTGTGAAGTACTCGCCGGTGTCGCTGCGCCCGTTCATCCCGGAGAAACCTTCGTGGGCGTAGGCGGTCGCCTGGTCCCATCCGAAGGTGGACTGCAGGATCTGGTTGAAGTTGGTCAGCGCGCTGGTCTGCGAGGCCGCGCCGTTGAAGCCGCCGTCGAACGGCATGATGGAAAAGTTGTTCGGGGTGAAACCCTGTGACTTCGCCTCCAGCAGCATCTGCTTGCCGAACCAGCCGGTGCCGTCGGCGGTGCCGGCGGTGGTGACGGAGACGTAGAGTCCGGGGTTGTTCTGCTGGAGGAGCTTTGCGGCGCCGATCTCGTTCTTGATGGCCGCCGTGTTCTCGTACTCCGGCTCTTCGAGGTCGAAGTCGATGGCGTGCAGTCCGTACTTGGTGATGACCTGCTGGTAGGCCGCCGCCGTGGCAGCCGCGTCCGAGCACACCTGGCCGAGCTTGGTACCGCCGTAACCGCCGATGGAGACGGAGACGTCGCCGCCCTTGGCACGGATGGTGTTGACGACCGACTGGACGGCGGTGTCCGAGGAGACCGCGGCCGTACCGCCCCATGTGGGGCTGCAGCCGCCGCCGTTGGGGGCGAGGACGAAGGCGAGCTGGAACGCCTTGAGGCCGGTGGCGTCCATGATGGCGGCCGGGTCCGGGGGGTCGTTGTCGAGCGGCATCAGGTAGGGAGCCGCGGCGTACCAGCGGTTGCTGAGTGCGGAGGTCGCGCCGGAAGCGCTGCCCGCGACCAGTGCGGTCGTGCCCGCTGCGGCGAGTCCGACGGCGGCCGCCGCGCCCAGACATGCGCGAAGACGTCTCACTGCGTGCCTCCAGGGAGTGGGGAGAGTCGCCCCAGCTTCCTGCAGGTGTTGCGTCCATGCCAATAGATTGGCCTAGACCAGATAACTTTTGGACTAGACCATACGATTGCTTTACCTCTCGGGTCAGCCCGTCGCCTGCGTCCTGACATGTGCCGGGTACCACTTCGTGAAGCGGATCGCCGCGACCAGCAAGGCGATCGGGATGACCCAGTTGAGCCAGTCCGACCCCGACTTCACGTGCAGTGCGAGCAGTCCCAGCAGGGCCGTGGCCAGGAACACCCCGCCCCACATCGCCGTCAGGATCCGGTTGGTTCGCCGGAACAGCGGTGAGTCCCAGTACCTGCGGGGCACCGACTCACGTGCGTACTGCTCGGTGAACGGTGTGAAGGCGAGGGAGCCGAGTGCCACGACGGCGATCACTCCGTTGGACAACGTCTGCGCGTAGGTTTCCAACCACATCAGGTCCTGGCGGTCCACCACGAGCCCGAGTACGAAGATGACGGCGAAGAACACCAGACTCGCCGCCTCCAGAATCTTGAAGCTCCCGCGCCGCAGTTCGGGCACATTGAGCACAAGGGCAGCGATGAGCGCGGCCAGTGCGGCGTACTTCCACGTACTGGGGCTCGCCACCACGTCGAAGATGATCCAGGGGGCGAAACCGAGGAAGACACTGTTGGTGCGCGGGGCTTCGCGGCTGGACGCATCGGCCTGCGCATCCGCCGCCTGCATTCCGGACGACGACACTGCGGACTGCGGAGACTCGCCGCTCCCCGTCGCTCCGCGTCCTCGATTCGCATCGGGTTGAGCCATCGGACACCTCCACGGACGGCGCCTCCATGTCGGAAACCGAGAGCGCGAGGAAACCCCCGGCCGGGCGCTGAGGCGAGGATCTCTGGTTCTCATGCTGCGACCGGCCCGACCCCGCCGCATCCGCTGCGGAAGTCCCCCGGTATCTGTTCGGCACTCCGTTTGCAGGCGGCAGACCTCGGCGTTCGACTGAACGATGACGGCTGACTGCCCGTCGGCGCCGGGACAATTCGCTCGCTCCGCACCGGGACTCACCATGACCTCGCACCCACCCACCACGTTGGACCCCACCGGCGTCGCGCACCTCATGGGCTCCTTCGCCCCGGTCACCGAAGAGGTCGACGTCATCGGCCTGGAGGTCCGGAGGGCGCCTGCCGAACGACCTGGACGGGCTGTACCTGCTCAACGGCCCCGATCCACGGTTCAGCCCCATCGGCTCCTACCTCTATCCGCTCGACGGCGACGGCATGCTGCACGGGGTGTGGATCTCCCAGGGCGAAGCGCCCTGCCGCAACCGGTTCGTGCGCACACCCGCCGGGCTCGCCGAGGAGAAGGTCGGACGAGCCCTGCGGGCAGGACTGGAATCGATGATCATGCCGGGTCCGGCGGACGTGAGCCCCGATCTGGCCGACACGTTCAAGAACCTGCCCGACATCGACGTCGTCAGACACGGTGGCAGGATCCTCGCCCTGGCCGAATCCGCCTGCCCCTTCCGGGTGAGCCCGGATCTGGACACTCTCGGCAAGGAGACCTTCGGCGGCGCACTGCCCTCCGGCATCACGACGCATCCGAAGATCGACCCGCTCACCGGCGAGATGGCGGTCTTCTGCTACGGCCTCGAACCGCCGTGGCTGACCTGGTCGATCACCGGACCCGATGGAACGATGCGGCACGGCCCCACCGTCGTGGCCGGGGTCGACGAACCCATGATGGTCCACGACATGGCGTTGACGAGCCGCTTCCTGGTGCTCGTCCTCGCACCGGCCTTCCTCGATCTGCCGGCCGCCATGAGCGGTGGCCCGTTTCACCGCCTGGCGCCCCGAGCGCGGCACACGGGTGGCGCTCGTTCCACGGGACGGAGGGCCGGTGCGCTGGGCCGAGGACGAGGCCTTCTGGCTGTGGCACACCGTCAACGCGTACGCCTCGCCAGGCCGGCCCGGTGAGGCGGACGGACCGGACCCGACGGTGAGGCTCGACTACATACAATGGCCCCGGTTGGCACTCCGTGACTCAAGACGTCGGGCTCGGGACGTGCGGCCGACAGGGAGGACGGCAGCGGTCTGGCCCTAGCCGTGATCGATCCGGCCGCCGGGACCATGCGGCGCACCCTGCTCGACGACTCCCACGTGGAGTTCCCGCGCGTCGACGACCGCCTGATCGGCCGCCGCCACAGCCGCTGCGCGCGGGCAGCGCGTACCCCTGGTGCGGAACTCCTCTCAGGCGAATTCGACGCGTTGCGCTGGTAGGACACCCAGGGCGCCGCGGGCTCGTGGGCTGCGGGGAACCTCTCGGTCGGGGAACCGGTGTTCGCACCGGTGCCGGGTGACCCGTCGGAGGATCAGGGCTACCGGACTTCTTCTGTACGCGGCGCAGGAACCGGAGGCGGGGCCGGTGGCGCACGTACGGATCCCGGTGCGCGTACCGGTGGGCCTGCACGGATGCCGGCTGCCGACGGAGGACTGACGGCATCGTCGGGCGCGGAATTCACCTGATGCCGGAAGCCTCCAGGACATTGCCGTAAGTCGGTCGTCCTTCGGGTAGGCGTCCCAGCGGCGTGACGTAGGGTGAACGCCGGGGTGGAAGACCAGAGGGGGCATGAGGTGGCACCGGAACCGGTGCGGTTCGCGGTACTCGGACCGGTTCGGGTCTGGCGGGCGGGGACGGAGCTGCACCTCGGACGTCCGCAGGAGAGGGCGCTGCTGGCCCTGCTGTTGGTACGGGCAGGTCAACCCGTCTCCATGAGTGAGATCGTCGACGTCCTGTGGGGCCGGCGTCCGCCGGACACCGCGGTCAATGTGGTCCACCGGCATGTCGGGGCACTGCGCCGCCTGTTGGAGCCCGGCCTTCCGACCCGGGCACCGGGCCACTGGCTCCTCCGGGATACGGGCGGATACCGACTGGTGGCCGACAGTGGCTCTCTGGACCTGTTGCGCTTCCGTGCGCTGCGGGTCGAGGCCCGGCGGGCCGCCTCGGACGGAGCGCCCGCACGGGCCGTGGATCTCTTCGCCGAGGCGTTGTCGCTGTGGCAGGGGCCGGCCGCCCACGGGATCCCCGTGGAGGCGCGCGCACACGCGGCGTTCGGTTCACTGGACGACGAGCGCCTCGCGACCGTGAAAGAGGCCGCCGATGTCGCGCTGCGTGCGGGCGTGCCGGGTGTGGTCCTCCCCCGGCTCCAAGAGGCCGCTGCCGACAGCCCGTTGGACGAACCGCTGATGGCCAGGCTGATTCTCGCTCTCTCGGCCACCGGCCAGCGGCCAGCGGCGCTCAGCACATACCTCACCGTGTCGGACCGTCTCGCCGACGAGTTGGGCATCGATCCTGGACCGGAACTGCGCGACGCCCACCAAGCGGTGCTGCGCGACGCGGCATCAACGGCGGCCGGGCCCGGAGCCGGGGCCTCCGAGGCGCGTACCGCCGAAGGTCCGGCGGCCTCGGACCTGGTCGGTCCGCGAGCGGCGCCCCTGCCCGTGCCCGCGCAACTGCCGCTCGATCTGCCGACGTTCACCGGTCGGCGGGCCGAACTGGACGAGGTCCTCGCACCGCTGTCGAGCCAGGGGCGGTCCGCCGAAACAGTGGTGATCAGTGCCATCGGCGGAATGGCCGGAGTCGGCAAGACCACGCTCGCCGTGCACTGGGCCCATCGGGTCACGGACCGCTATCCCGACGGGCAGCTCTACGTCAATCTGCGGGGCTTCGACCCGTCGGGGGCCATCATGCGTCCCGACGAAGCGATCCGCGGTTTTCTGGACACGCTGGGAGTACCGCCGGAACGCGTCCCGCACGGTCTGGACGCCCAGGCCGCGCTCTATCGCAGCATGCTGGCCGGACGCCGGTTCCTCGTCCTGCTGGACAACGCACGGGATTCCGATCACGTACGGCCGCTGCTGCCGGGCACGCCCGGCTGCCTCACGATCGTCACCAGCCGGAACCAGCTCTCCGGTCTGGTGGCCGCCCATGCGGCCCACTCCCTCACCCTGCGTCCGCTCGACACCGACGAGGCACGGGAACTCCTCATCCGCCGTCTGGGGGCCGAGCGGGTCGCCGCCGAGCAGGAGGCGGTGGCGGAGATCATCGCACTGTGCGCCGGACTGCCGCTGGCCCTGGCCTGCGTCGCCGCCCGCGCGGCCACCCACCCGCACTTCTCGCTGTCGGCCATCGCCGCCGAACTGCGCGAGGCCCATGGCAGTCTCGACGCCTTCATCGAGGCCGACGCATCGGCCGATGTCGGCGCGGTCTTCTCCTGGTCCTCCCGCGCCCTCTCACCCGACGCCGCCCGCCTCTTCCGACTGCTCGGACTGCATCCCGGACCTGATTTCACCGCACCGGCCGCTGCCGCCCTGGCCGGGCTCGCGGTACGGAAGGCGCGGCTGCTGCTGACCGAGCTCTCCCGCGTGCACCTCATCAACGAGCATGTCCCCGGCCGGTACGCCTTCCACGACCTGCTCCGCGCCTACGCCGCCGAACTGGCGCACACCCAGCACAGCGAGGCCGAGTGCCGGGCGGCCGTAGACCGGCTGTTCGAGCACTATCTGTACTCGGCGCACGCCGCCGGTCGGCTGATCGCACCGTACGTGGACACGATGCCGCTCCCGCCTCCCCCTGAGGGGACCCTCCCCGAACCACTCGCCGACGACGAGTCGGCTCTGACCTGGCTGGCGGCCGAGTACGCGGTGCTGCTCGCCGTCATCGACGCGGCCACGAGCTCCGGTTCGGACCGCCTCGTCTGCCTGCTCGTCTCGTCCCTGGAGCGGTTCTTCGACCGGCAGGGGCACTGGCACGACTGGGTGGTCGCCCAACGGACCGCGCTCGACGCCGCACTGCGGCTGTCCGACCCCGTCGTGGAAGCTCACGGCCTGCTCGGACTGGCCCGGGTGGAAGGCCGGCTGGGCCTGCGCGACGAAGCCGGTGCCCACCTCGACCGTGCCCTGGAACGCTTCACCGAACTCGGAGACGACGTCGGGCGGGCCTACGTCCACCTGAGCCTCGGCTGGGAGGCCGAGCAGCACGGTGACCTCCCCGGCGCGCTCCGACATGACCAGCTGGCCCTGGACCTCTTCCGGGCCACCGGTCGACAGGCCGCGCAGGCAACCGCCCTCAACGCGGTGGGCTGGGACCACGCGACGCTCGGGGATCACCAACAGGCCCTCAGCCACTGCCTCGAGGCCTTGACCATTCAGCGGGATCTCGGAGACCTCATCGGCCAGGCCGCCACCTGGGACAGCGTCGCCTACGCCCACCACAACCTCGGCGACCACCCGCAGGCACTCACCAGTTACCGCAACGCTCTCACCATCTTCAGGGACCTGGGCGTACCGTCCGAGGAGGCCGGAACCCTCGTCCGCATCGGTGACACGCACCGTACGACAGGCGACCACGAGGCCGCCCGCGCCGCCTGGCGCAGCGCCCTCACCCTCTTCACCGAACTCGCCCACCCCGACGCCGAGCGGGTCCGTGCCCGGCTCGATGAACTCGGCGAACCGCACGGTGACGCGTGACGGGAAGCGTGCCCCGGGATCTCAGTCCCGGGGCACACATCGGTCAGCTGAGTGAGCTGTCTATCGAGGACAACGGCACGGAGAACAGCACCCGTTGCGGAATCGCGGTATCGGTTCCTGTCCAGTGACCTGCACTGTCGGCCGCCCATTCGGTGAGCGTCCACACCCGGCCCGTACTCCACCAGTAGGACATGCTCTCGGTGTGCTGGCCCCAGCAGGCGTACGTGATGTCCTGCCCGCAGTTGGCGGCCGCCGTGGCTCCGCTGGCGTTCTGCCGCCACAGGATGCCGTGCTGGCCGACACCGCCGCGCGCGTCGTCGACGTAGAAGTTCGGTGTGCCACCGCTGGTGGCGCTGTGTGACAGCACGCCCTGCAGCCCGACGGCGTTCGTCTCGTACGCCGCCGAGGCGTTCACGTGGCTGCTGCTGTCCGTGGCGAGGTAGCCGGGGTCGGAGCCGAAGTCGTACCGCCAGATGCGGGCCGGCTCCGTGCCGCCGGAGGAGAACCACTCGGTGGCGACCAGGCTGTCCGGCACGCTGCTGCGGTCCAGCGAGATGGAGCCGAAGCACGGCAGGGAGTCGTCGTTGGTCGAACTACAGGCCCCGCCGGCGAGGCTGTAGGAGCCGACGGCCGGCATCACGTACTGGTAGCCGTCCGCCGACCATCCGCCACTCACCTTGCCGACCGCGGAGCTGTTTACGGTCGCCTGGAGGATGCGCTTCATGTCGAAGATGTACATCACGTTGTTGTCGGAGTCCTTCTCCCACGACGTGACGATCAGCTTGTCCTGGTACCAGACCATGCCGCCCATATGGGACTTGAGCGCGCGGTAGTCGGTGCCGCCGTTGAGCGGGATGACCGGCAGCACCCAGCGGTACTTGAGGTTGTTCGGGTCGTTGGCGTCGATGAAGGCGATACGGCCCATGTGGTCGGTGGTGGTGGTGCCGTTCTGGCCCCACCCGGACAGGATGACCTTGTTGGTGCCCCACACGCCGTCGTTGTCCGCGTCTCCGGAGGAGGTCACGGACTGCGGCAGCCAGTCCTGTGTCACCGCGTCACCGGTGTCCCAGCAGTACGCGGACTCAGCGGTCGGTTTCACCGGCAGGGCGGCGGTCTCGGTGCTGTTGCAGTTCGCCGCGTTCCGCATCGGGTGGTTGGCACTGGCGAGGACCTGGTCGACCCCGCGGGAGGTGCCCATCTCGCTCGCCAGGTTGTCGAGAGAGGCCGTCGGGACCCGGTGCTCGACCAGTTGGAGCTTCGCCAGCTCCGAGGACGAGGTGATCGTGGTCAGCTTGCCGGGGTTGTCGCCGGGGTCCGCCTGAGCGGTGCCCGCCGACACCACCAGCATGGCCACCGCCAGATACGCGGTGACCGCAGCGGGTCTCAGGCCCTTTTTGAATATTCCTTTGATCTTCACCTGACAGATGCTAAGGCGTTGTTGACCCCTGTTCTCGGTGATTGAGGACGGAACTTCACCGTTCGTCAGGTCGCGTCCCTGCGTCCGGCTGGGCCGCTGCCGTAGGGGCGGCAAAGACACGGAGCCGGCCGCCTGTTACGAGCGTCAGCGAGTCCAGCCGAGCGGTACGACCTGATCGTCGACTTCAATCAGGTGCCCGTGGGCACGAAGGTCAAATTGACGAACTACCCGGGGACGCAGGTCCACTTCCCCGGCATCCCCGGCTGCGGACCTGAAATCGGGGACATCATGGAATTCCGGGTCACCAAGCGACTGTCCGGAGGTGGGGACAGGACGACACCGGCCGAGAAACTCAATCTGCGGGCGATCGCACCCATCGAACCGAAACCGCACACCCGTCGGCGGGAATGGGTTATATACCAGCACGAGCTCTACAGGACGATGACGTTCAACGCGGTGCCATACATGGAGCCGTCCCAGGACTTCGTCAAGGAGGGCTCGACCGAGATCTGGGAGTACATCAATCCCAACCACGACGCCCACCCGATGCATGTCCACCTCGTCAACTTCCAGGTGCTGAACAGGCAGCCGATCGACGCGGCCGCCTACCAGAAGGATTACGACAAGTGGATCTACGGTGGCCGCAAACCAAAGGACCACCGGTGTTGGCCAACTACTTCACCGGCCCACCGATTCCGCCGGACCCGGACGAAACGCTGTCCTACAAGGACACGGTCAAGGCCTCTGCGCAGATGGTGACCAGAATCATCATTGAGGAATTCATCCCGCCGAAGGACGATATCGCGTCGATTCCGAACAGCGGCGCCGAGCTCCCGGCGACGTACATCCACCACTGCCACCTTCTCGAACACGAAGACGACGACCTCATGCGCCCGTGGACGATCGTCGGCCACGACGACCGCGGCGGCGGCGACCAGGGCACCGGCCACGGCGGCAGCCACGGCCACTGACGGGATCGATCGACGCGCGCGTGCCGGTCCGCGCCCAAGGGGCCCGGGCCGGCACTGACGCCCGTGACCCGACCCTCCCCGGACCCTCGGAGTGCAGCGCCCGCAAGAGGACGGATGTTCTCGGCCTTCGATAAAGGGCCGAGAGACACTGCTCGCGGGCCTGTTGTGCCTCGAAGTTACGGCTGCTGCCGAGCCGGAACAGGGTGGGCGCCCGCCGGGTGGCGGGCCTTGGAGACGGTCGAGGCTCCGTCGGGCACAGGCGCTGCCACCGTGCGCCACCACGGGGCTTGAGGCAATTCGCCGCCAGGTTCGAAGGGCTGACCCGGTATGGGCACGGCAACCCGAACACCTGCTTCAGCAGCGGCGGCGTACGTGCGCTCGGCGGGCTCCTCCCACGGATGCGGGGCCAGGTTGAAGGTCCCCCAGTGGATCGGCAGCAGCACGCCGTGCGGCTCGCCTCCGGCCAGGTCGAGGTGGGCACGGAGGCCCTCCTCCGGTGTCATGTGGATGTCCGGCCAGAAATCGCTGTAGGCGCCGATCTGCATCATCACCGCGTCGAACGGACCGTGCTCCACCCCGATTTCGGCGAAGCCGGGAAAGTACCCCGTGTCCCCACTGTGGAAGACCCGGTGCCTGGGACCGGCAGCCACCCAGGATGCCCAGAGCGTGCGGCGGTGCAGGGCTCGTCCGCAGAAGTGACGGGCGGGTGTGGCAGTCAGTGTCAGACCGGCGACCTGTGTCGACTCATGCCAGTCCAGTTCCGTGATCCGCCCGGGTGCGACTCCCCAGCGCTCCAGGTGCGCCCCCACGCCCAGCGGGGCCGCGAACTGGGCGCCCGTGCCGGCGAGGGCGCGGATGGTGGGCATGTCCAGATGGTCGTAGTGGTCGTGGGAGATCACCACGACGTCCACGGGGCCGAGATCCTCTAGAGGCAGCGGGACCGGGTGGAGCCGCCGGGGTCCCGCGAAACCCACCGGTGAACAACGCTCGCCCCATACCGGGTCGAACAGCACCCTTGCGCCGTCGATCTCGGTGAGAACGGTGGAGTGCCCCGTCCAGGTCAGTCGCAGACCGGATTCCGGCGCCGCGTCGGGTCCCGTGAGGGCCGGTCGGTGCAGGGGGATCGCCGCGGCCGGCCTGCGACGGACGCGATCGGCCCGGTGAACGTTCGTCCGGGCCAGGTCGAGCGCGGAGCCGGAAGCCATGGTCAGGGTGACCGTCGGGTTGCGGAAGCTGCCGTCGGCGTACTGAGGAGATGCCTGCATACGCTCCAGTCGTGCACCGGTGGGGATGCCGCCGAAGGCGGCGGGGCGAAGCAACCGCCCGAGGCGCGGCAGAGGCATGAGAGGTCTCCGTAGTGATAGCCGGGTGGGCCGAGGCTGCGATGAGACGGGAGGTTCACTGTCGACCTGACGCCTCGACGAACAGCCCTCGGGGTTTCCGCAGGATCTGCGACCCTGAATGTAGTCACTGGAAACAATGATGTCAACGACAACAATGATGCCAGTGTCTACATCTTCTGCACGTCGGCTGCGCGCTCACGCGCTCCGGCTGACCACCGGTGACCGGCGCCCGGCCCTCGGTACCGTGCGCCGAGGAGAGGGTGGAGGAGAGGGTGTGGGCATGGACATTCGGCAGCTGGAGTACTTCCTCGCGATCGTGGATCACGGGGGGCAACCTGGCGGCGTCGACCCTGTATCTCTCGAAGCCGTCGCTCTCCCAGGCCGTTCAGGCGCTGGAGCGGGGATCGTGGACACCGCCCTGCTCGGCGGGCCGGTCCCTGACCCTGCCGCCATCCGCATCCGCATCCGCTCCCAGGAGGCCGCGAACGACCTGCTCGCCCTCGCCCAGGCCGGCCGGCTGTAACCGACGCACTCCCCTGGGATCATCGACCTCGACGACCCGGTCCTGCCGTGTGGCGTCTCGCCCGGGTCGATGCCGATGTCCTCCGCCGGGCAGGTGCTCCGTCTGCCGAGGACGTCCGTCCAGGCCGGCGGGAGCCATCGAGCGGCGACCGGACGAGCGTCGCCGCACAGGGGCGGCTCTCGGCGAACGGTGTCAGCGAAGAGTCGCGACCGAAGTGCGGTAGAGGACTTCCTCGGCGCGGTCCCATGACCAGCCGTTCTCCACCACGAGCGTTCGCCAGCCGGTGGGACCGAACCAGTACCAGAGAAGGTCGGCCGTCTCCTTCAGCGAGTGGGAGGGCGCCGGAGTCAAGTCGTGCAGGTGGTGGGCGGTCGCGCGGAGTGCGTCCCGGTACGCCGCGGTTGCGCGCTCCCACAGGGCCTCGCCGTTCTCGTGCACGGGCAGCGCCTTGCGGATCGCTTCATGCACGGCGAACTGCCCCTCGTTGCCCATCCGCGTGCCATGGGCCAGGGCTTTCAGGACCGACTCCGGCGTCCGCAGGACGAGCAGGTCCTCCATGGCCCGCTCGTAACCAGAGGCGATCACACCCTGGTCGACGATCCGGTTCAGGATGTCGCTCTTGCTCCCCACACTCGCGAACACGGTCTTCGAGGCGATGCCGGCCGCCGAGGCGATGTCGGCGACGGTCACTCGACCGTAGCCGTGCTCCGCGAACAGTTCCGTGGCCTGACCCAGGATGAGTGCCCGCGTCCGAGCGGCGGCCTGCTCGCGCAGCGGGGAGACGTAGCGGCGCTTGGACGGCATGGCGCCATCCTAAGACGTGAATTCATTAGGCGTGCTATAACCTCAATATCCGCCGGTCGGCCGCACGCTCGGCCCCGGTCACGACCGCGCCACCTGTCCCCCTCGGACGGGTCGACGTCACCCCTCAGAGCGCACACCCGTCGAAAGGGATCAACGCAATGGGCATGGATGCCACGGACCTGGCCCACGGACTCTTCCGGGTCCTCGAGACAGGCGATCCGGCACTGGCCGCCGAGGTGGTGCACGAGGACTTCCACAACCGCGAGGCAGCCGTGTCGCCCACGGCCTGCGCACTCCCCGGGCCTGCGGGAGTTCTTGCCTCCGGCGCGTGGATGCGCTTCGCCTTCAGCGACCTGACCTTCCCCGTCCTCGGTACCGCCCGCAACGACGAGCAGGTCTGGGTGCGGCTTCGCATGCGGGGCCGCCACACAGGTCCCTTCGTCCGCTTCCGTGACGGCGCACTCGACCAGGCCATACCCCCCACCGGGCGTGACATCGACTTCGAGCAGATCCACGTTCTCGAACTCCGCGACGGCAAAGTGGTCGGCCACGAAGCGGTGCGCGACGACATGACCATGCTCGGCCAGCTCGGCGTCTTCCCGCCCGCTCCGGCCACCGCGCTGCGCATGGTTGCCTGGCGGGTGGCCGGAAGGGCCACGCGCGCCGCGTCCGACGTCACGGCTGAAACCGTCGAGGCGGCCGGCCGCCTGCAGGGCATCCCGGGACCGGGCCGCTGAGGCGCTGAGCCGAAAGCCTCCTCGACGTCCTGGCAGGCCAGGCTCCACCGGGATTACACGGACAACGTTCACGCAACCACTCGACGATCATGTCGTCCCGAGCGGCCGCGCCTCCGGCGGTGTCGCCGTCGGGGGCCCCTGGTCCAGCCGCCCGCGTCGGTAGTGGAGTCCCCCTGAGGCCGAGCGCCTGCGTCCCGCCGACCGATCCGCCCCCTGCCCGGCGGTACGGCAGCGTCAGGAGGGACCGTCCGCCGTATCCGGCCGGCGGGAATACCCGACAATGATTTAGCACTCAACAATATGGACCTGATCGCGGACCGTATGGGAGGCTCGCATGGGCACCACCGCCGAGATCGGGGATGGAACTATGTCTGAGCTGGGGCTCCTCGACACCGGCGGCATCCTGCGCCAGGCATGGGTCGCCCCGGACCGGACGAGCTCGGGGCTGGGCTGGGAGCACGCGTATCTGTCCACCCAGCGGGAAACGCCGTACCACTCGACCTTCGACGGCGCCCCCACTCACCTGCTGATCCTTCACCTGAGTGGCCCGGTGACCGTCCGACGCCGGTCGGGCCGGTCGATGCGGGCCCAGCGGATTCCGGCAGGGGGGCTCTTTGTCCACCCGGCCGGTCGCGCGCTGGATGTCGAACTCCAGGGGGGCCTCGACACCGTCCACCTCTATCTCAGCGACTCGGCCCTCCAAGAAGCGCACGGCGGCCGTGAGGCGGTGGAACTCGCCGAGGAACTGGGCAGCTCGGACCCGCTGATCGAGCAGGTCATGCTGGCTCTGGACGGCGCCGTGCGGCAGTGGGAGCCCTCCGCCCGTACCTACGTCGATCACCTCGTCGGCATGCTCGCCGCCCAGCTCGCCCAAGCGCACACGGCCGGTCGGCCCGCGGCCCCGGCCGGCGCGATGTCGGGGCTGACCTCTCAGCAGCTCGTGTCCGCACGGGAGTTGATGGAGCAACACATCTCCGACCCGCTGCGCGTCTCCGATCTGGCCGCGGCCACCGGGCTGAGCACGAGCCAGTTCAGCCGGCAGTTCAGGACGAGCACCGGGAAGTCCCCGCACCAGTTCCTGTTGCAACTGCGGCTGGACCACGCACGCCGGATGCTGCGCACCACGGTCCTGCCCATCCCCGACGTGGCCGTCCACTGCGGTTTCTCCCATCAGGAACACCTGACGCGCGTGATGCGCGCCAAGCTCGGCACGACCCCCGCCGCGGTCCGTCGCGCGGGCTGACGTCGAATTCACGGCCTGCCCCGCCGCGCTCCTTTCCTCCGGCGCACCACGGGCACCGCATCCACCCCGCATCCACCCCGCGCCCCCGTTAGGCCATCGCCCCGCGCCGATCCTGCAGAAACACGCTCGAAACGTGCAGGAGTCCGGGCACCCGTCGTCCCCACACTCGGTGTCAGAAATTCAGGGACCCACGGCACACGCGAAGGCGGACCCCATGCGGAATTTCGTGTACACCTCCCATCCCTCGCGGATCGTCTTCGGCACCGGAACGGTCAGCCAGGTCGGTGCGGAGGTCGAGCGACTCGGCTGTTCCCGAGTCCTCCTCCTGTCCACTCCGTCGGTGGCCAAGGCCGCCGCCCGGGTCCGTGATGTCCTCGGTGACGTCATCGTGGCGGAGTTCGACGGTGCCACCATGCACACCCCGGTGGACGTGACCGAGCGGGCCCTCGACGTCCTTCGGGAACACTCCGCCGACTGCCTGGTGGCTGTCGGCGGTGGTTCCACCACGGGGCTGGCCAAGGCACTCGCGCTCCGCACCGATCTGCCGCAGCTGATCCTTCCCACCACCTACGCGGGTTCCGAGGTCACCCCCGTCCTCGGGGAGACGCTGGACGGACGCAAGACCACGGTGGCCTCGCCCGCGATCCTGCCCGAGACCGTTGTCTACGACGTCGAGTTCACCCTCGGCCTGCCGGTGGGCCTCTCGGTCACCAGCGCGGTCAACGCCATGGCGCACGCCGTGGAAGCCCTGTACGCGCCACAGGCGAACCCCGTCATCGACGCCATGGCGCTCGATGCGATCGCACTGAGCGCCCGCGCCCTGCCGGCTCTCGTGGCCGAGCCGTCCGACACCGCGGCACGCGCCGACCTCCTGCATGCCGCCTGGCTGGCCGGTACCTGCCTCGGCTCCGTCGGTATGGGCCTGCATCACAAGCTGTGCCACACGCTGGGGGGTGCGTTCGACTTGGCGCACGCCGAAACGCACACCGTGATCCTGCCGCACGCGATGGCCTACAACGCCCCGGCCGCCCGGGACGCCATGAGCCGCATCGCCGGCGCACTCGGCGTGCCGGACGCTCCGAGCGGGATGTTCGACCTGATCACCTCGCTCGGGGGCCCCACCTCGCTGCGCGAGCTGGGCATGGCGGAGGCGGATCTGCCGCAGGCCGCGCGGCTGGCGGTCGCCACGCCGTACCCCAACCCCCATGAGCTGACGCCCACGGGAATCGAGAGCCTGTTGCGCGATGCCTGGCAGGGCCGCCGTCCGGCGGTTTCCGCGGCGCCGACTCCTGCCCCGCGGACCCCAGGGCTGTCGGCCCCGGCGGCGCACGGCGTGGCTTCGGACGTGGAGCGCCTGACCGCCCAGGTGGTGGCGAGCTTTGCGGACGCACCCGATCCGCGGGGCAGGCAGCTGCTCAGCGACCTCGTACGGCACCTGCACCACTTCGTGACGAGCAATGACGTCACCGAATCCGAGTGGCAGCAGGCCATCGACTTCCTGACCCGTACGGGACAGATCTCCACCAGCACCCGCCAGGAGTTCGTGCTGCTGTCCGACACGCTCGGTGTCTCCAGCATCGTCGACCTGCTCACCCATTCACGCACCCCGCAGACCACGCCGTCAGCGGTCCTCGGTCCCTTCTACACGGACGGGCCGCCGGAAACCGCGCAGGGCGCCGACATCTCACAGGGCGTGGCCGGCACTCCGCTGTGGGCCGACATCCTCATCACCGATACGGACGGACGGCCCGTGCCCAATGCCGTCACGGACGTCTGGCAGGCCAACAAGGACGGTTTCTACGACGTCCAGTTGCCCGAGTTCGACGGACCGGTGCTGCGGGGCCGCCTGCGCACCGACGAGCAAGGACGCCTGCGCTTCTGGACGACCCTGCCGGCCGAGTACCCGATCCCGGACGACGGACCGGTGGGACAGCTGCTCCAAGCCGTCAAACGTCATCCCTACCGTGCGCCCCACCTGCACTTCATGATCGCCGCCGCCGGCCATCAGCGCCTGATCACCCAGCTGTTCGTGAAGGGGGGCCACTACATCGACTCCGACACCGTTTTCGGCGTCAAGGAGGGCCTGATCGTGGATTTCCCACGCCAGGTCGGACCGACCCCGGACGGACGTGCCGTCGACGGGGAGTGGCGCAGTCTGCAGTTCACCTTCCGCATCGCCCGCCTGGCCGACGGCCCCGCACACTGATCTGGAGCAGTCTCATGGACTCGACCCACACCTACGACACCGACGTCCTCGTGGTCGGCAGTGGCCCCGCCGGTGGATCCGCGGCCCTGCTCCTGGCCACGTACGGCATTCGCACCCTGCTCGTCACCAAGTACGGCTGGCTGGCCGACACCCCCCGTGCGCACATCACCAACCAGCGGACCATGGAGGTACTGCGCGACCTCGGCGTGGACGGCGAGGCCGCCGCGGCCGGGAGCCCCGCCGAACTCATGGGCGACACCGTTCTGTGCACCGCCCTGGCCGGCGAGGAGATCGGCCGGATCCGCAGCTGGGGCACCGGCCCGCACGCGGCGACCGAGTACGGTGCCGCCAGCCCCGCGCAGATGATCGACCTTCCGCAGACCTTTCTGGAACCGATCCTGGTGAAGAACGCAGCGGCGCGGGGAGCCAAGATCCGCTTCGACACCGAGTTCCTCAGCCTGGAACAGGACGCCGACGGAGTCACCGCCCGGCTCCGGGACCGGGTACGCGGAGACGAGTTCACCGTGCGGGCCCGCTACCTGATCGGTGCCGACGGCGGCCGCAGCAGCGTGGCGGAGCAGATCGGACTGCCGATCGCCGGACAGAGCGGCAAGGCCGGCAGCATGAACATCGTCTTCAAGGCCGACCTGTCCCGGCACGTGGCCCACCGCCCGAGCGTTCTGTATTGGGTGATGCGTCCTGGCGCCCACATGGGCGGCATCGGCATGGGGCTGGTGCGCATGGTGCGGCCGTGGAACGAATGGCTGCTGGTGTGGGGATACGACATCGACCAGCCCCCGCCCCACATGGACGAGGCGACCGCCCGGGACATCGTCCACGACCTCATCGGCGACCGCGACATTCCCGTCGAGATCACGTCGAGCTCGCTGTGGACGGTCAACCACAGCTATGCCACGACGTATTCAGCCGGGCGGGTCTTCTGCGCCGGGGACGCGGTCCACCGGCACCCGCCGTCCAACGGCCTCGGTTCCAACACCTCGATCCAGGACTCGTACAACCTCGCCTGGAAGCTCGCCATGGTCATCCGCGGTCAGGCCGGCCCGGAACTCCTCGACACCTACACCGCGGAGCGGGCACCGGTCGGCCGGCAGATCGTCGACCGCGCCAACCTCAGCCGTGACCAGTTCGGCCCGATCTTCCAGGCATTGGGACTCGACGAATACAGCGAGGAGGAGGACATCGTCGACGGTCTCGCCGCGTGCCGCAGCGGGACGGCCGACGGCACCAAGCGCCGACAGGCGCTGGAAGAGGCCATCCAGCTGAAGAACTACGAGTTCAACGCGCACGGCGTCGAGATGAACCAGCGCTACGACTCCTCCGCGGTCGTCCAGGACACGGGCGCCGCCGAGGAATGGACCCGGGATCCGGAGCTTTTCCACCAGCCGACGACCCGCCCCGGCGCGAAACTCCCGCACGCCTGGCTCGTCGACGGCAACGGCCACCGCCTGTCCACGCTGGACGTCGTCGGCAAGGGAACGCTCACGCTGATCACCGGCCTGTCCGGTGAAGCGTGGGAGTCGGCCGCGGCCGACTGCGCCGAGGCCCTGGGGATTCCCCTGAAGTGCGTCCGTATCGGCGCCGAGGACAGCCGCGACGCCTACGGCGAGTGGCGCCGGACATCGGAGGTGGCCGAGGACGGATGCCTGCTCGTCCGCCCGGACGGGCACATCGCCTGGCGGGCCTCTTCGGCGCCGGACTCCGACTCCGCGGCATACGGCGAGCTGCTCGAAGCCGTGAGGACCGTACTGCACCGTTGACGACCGCGCCGCGACACCCGCGTACAGCCACACACTCACACCCCCACACGGAAACCCGAACACAGGCAGACACCGCTCGGGGCGAGTCTGCCGGACCGGAACGGAGCGCAGTGCACATGGACAAGGTGGTTGCCACGGCCGAGGAGGCACTGGCCGGCGTCATGGACGGAGCGTCCCTGGCCGTGGGTGGCTTCGGCCTCAGCGGCGTCCCCGACGTGCTGATCCACGCGCTGTACTCGACCGGCGTGACCGGGCTGAGCGTGGTCTCCAACAACTGCGGCGTGGACGGCGGTGGCCTGGGCATCCTGCTCGCCGCCGGTCGCATAGCCCGCGTCACCGGCTCATACGTCGGCGACAACAAGGAGTTCGCCCGCCAGTACCTCTCCGGTGAACTGCTGGTCGAACTGACGCCGCAGGGCACGCTCGCCGAGCGTCTGCGCGCCGGCGGATGCGGCATCCCCGCCTTCTTCACGCCCGCCGGTGTCGGTACCCAGGTCGCCGAGGGCGGCCTGCCCTGGCGCTACGCCCCCGACGGCACCGTGGCCGTCGCCTCACCGGCCAAAGAGGTCCGCGAGTTCGACGGCCGGCGTTACGTGCTCGAGCACGGCATCACCACCGACTTCGCACTGGTGCGGGCCGCCAGGGGCGACCGCCACGGCAATCTCGTCTTCCACCGCTCGGCCCGCAACTTCAACCCGCTCGCCGCGATGGCCGGCCGCGTCACGATCGCCGAGGTCGAGCAGTTGGCCGAGCCCGGCGAACTCGACCCGGACGAGATCCATCTCCCCGGCGTATTCGTCCAGCGCGTGGTGGAACTGACGCCGGACCAGGCCGCGGACAAACACATCGAACGGCGCACTGTCTCCGCGCCGTCGGAACGAGGGACGGTGCGGCACTGATGCCATGGACCAGGGACGAGATGGCCGCGCGCGCGGCGGCGGAGATCCAGGACGGCGACTACGTCAACCTCGGCATCGGACTGCCCACGCTGGTGCCCGAGCACGTGGCCGAAGGCGTCCACGTGGTGCTTCAGTCGGAGAACGGTGTCCTCGGCGTCGGGCCGTACCCGGCCGAGGAGGACGTGGACCCCGACCTGATCAACGCGGGCAAGGAGACGGTCACCGTACTGCCGGGTGCGAGTTTCTTCGACTCCGCGTTGTCCTTCGGAATGATCCGGGGCGGTCACATCGACACCGCCATTCTGGGCGCCATGCAGGTCTCCGCCACCGGAGATCTCGCCAACTGGATGATCCCGGGCAAGATGGTGAAGGGCATGGGCGGTGCGATGGACCTCATTCACGGCGCCCGCCGGGTCATTGTCGTGATGGACCACTGTGCCAAGGACGGCAGTCCGAAGCTCGTCGACGCGTGCACCCTGCCCCTCACCGGCATGGCGTGCGTCGACCGCGTCATCACCGACCTCGGCGTGCTGGACGTCACCGAGGACGGGCTCGTCCTCGTGGAGACCGCTCCCGGCGTCAGCACGGACGAGATCGTCAGCCGTACCTCCGCGCCCGTGCGCGTGCCGGACCATGTCGGCTGACCCTGTCTCAGTACTCCCCCTCCCAACTTTCCCCCACCACAAGGAGTCCCGATGAACGAGCGCCTGCGGGACGTCTACGTCGTTGACGCCGTCCGCACCCCGATCGGCCGCTACGGCGGTGCCCTGTCCGCTGTGCGCCCCGACGATCTGGCCGCCGGAGTCGTACGTGAACTGCTCCGCCGCAGTCCCGCCCTGGACCCGTCTCTCATCGGTGACGTGTTCTTCGGAAACGCCAACGGCGCCGGGGAGGAGAACCGGGATGTCGCCCGTATGGCCGTGCTGCTGGCCGGTCTTCCCGTGACGGTCCCCGGAACGACCGTCAACCGGCTGTGCGGCTCGGGGATGGAGGCGGTCATCCAGGCCGCCCGCGCGGTGGCGCTCGGCGACGCCTCCGTAGCCGTGGCCGGCGGAGTGGAGTCCATGAGCCGCGCCCCGTGGGTCCTGCCCAAACCGGAGCGGGCCTTCCCGGTCGGCAACCAGCAGCTGTACTCCACCACCCTCGGCTGGCGGATGGTCAACCCGCGGATGCCTGATGAGTGGACCATCCCGCTCGGCGAGAGCGCCGAGCTGATCGCCGACAAGTACGGCATCACCCGCGAGGCCCAGGACGCCTTCGCGCTCGCCAGTCACGAGAAGGCCGCCCGGGCGTGGAAGGACGGTGCGTACGACGCCGAAGTGGTCCCCGTCGAGAGTGTGGACCTGCCCCGCGACGAGGGGATCCGGGACAACACCTCACTTGAAGCGCTGGCCCGCCTCAAGCCGGTCTTCCGTGCGGGCGGCACGGTCACGGCCGGCAACGCCTCGCCTCTCAACGACGGTGCGGCGGCCCTGCTGCTGGTCGACGAGGCCGGGCTGGCCGAGACGGGGCGCGAGCCGCTGGCCAGGATCCGGGCCAGTGCCGTGACGGGCATCGAGCCGCAGTACTTCGGCCTCGGCCCGGTCGACGCGATCCGCAAGGCCCTGTCGAAGGCAGGCCGCACCTTGGAATCCCTGCACACCGTCGAGCTCAACGAGGCGTACGCCGCCCAGGCGCTGGGCTGTCTCGCCGCCCTGCCGGAACTCGACTCCGGCATCCTGAACCCGAAGGGCGGCGCGGTCGCCATAGGGCATCCCCTCGGCGCCTCCGGCGCTCGCATCACCGGAGCGATTGCCCATCAGCTCGCGGAAGCGGGCTCGGGCACGGGCCTGGCCGCGCTCTGCATCGGCGTCGGGCAGGGCTTGGCCCTGGTCCTGGAGCGCTGAGGCGGCCACCTCCGGGTCAGCGTGTCGTCGCCACGCGTTCGAGTGCGGCGGTGAGTGCGGCGAGGTCGTGGCCCGCGAGGTTGTCGAGGACGTGCCGTCGGATGCTGGCCAGGTGGGCGGGCCAGGACTCCTGGAGGCGGGCCAGGCCGTCGTCGGTGAGGACGGCGTTCCAACCGCGCAGGTCTTCCTGGCACTTGGCTCGTTGGACGAACCCCTGCTTTTCGAGGCGGTTGACTACACGGGTCATGCCACTGAGCGAGAGGTTGCAGGCGGTGGCGAGCTCACTCATCCGCATCCGGCGGTGGGGCGCCTCGGACAGGAACATGAGGGGGGTGTACTCGGAAAGGGGCAGCCCTCCGTCGCCGACCATGTCCGCGTCCACCAGTCGTGGCAGCGCCATCATGACGTGAGCCAGGGCGCGCACGAGAGCTTCTCCGCTCCGGGCGAGAGGAAGCAGCGGGACTCTTCGAATGACGCGCCTATCGGCTTGGCGCCGGTGTTGTGAAGGACGAGCGGAAGCCTCAGGCGAGCCATGGAGCAGTGGACGATCACGGCAAAGGAAAGAGACTCCCCGGACTTCAGCCCCCGCTCCCGTGGCCTACGTCACCTGGTGAGCCTTCGCCAACTGCCTCAACGCCTGCATCGCGACGGCCTTCGGGCGGCACTGCAAGAGTGCCGTCGGGCTATGGTCCATTGGTGCGACGGTAGGCCGCGCCATTCTGCCCAGCGCGGGTCGTCGAGCACCTCTTCGGCATCACGCAGACGCGCGGCCTCCAGGAAGACCATCAAGTCGGAGTCCGAGTGGGCCGGGCCAAGAATCTCTTCGGCGCCGTAGAGGTGGTTCGTCTCCCGGCGACCGCCGACGCGGACGGCTCATGCACAGAAGCGAATTCCACCCGTAAGGTTGCCTCCACGGCCGCAACCGAGCCACTCGCCAGCCTCCGGATTCCGTGTTCGGTGCCCCGGGCCGCGATGAACGGTCTCTGCGCGAACCGGGCGATCCATGCTCTTGTTCCGTTTCGTCACAGAGCGCTCGGGGGACCTGTTCGAACCATGGGTGACTACAGTGAGAGCATCACCGTGCGCGTGCCCTCGGACCGGCTCTTCGCCTACCTGTCCGATGTGCAGCATCTGCATTCCTACATGCCGCGGCTCAGGGCCGCGCGCCCTCACGACGGCAACAAGGTCACCGTCACCGCCCACGTCGAACCCGTTGATGCGCCGGAACAGGACGTGACCAGTGAGGCGTGGCTGACAGTGGTCGAGGACGGCAAGAGCCTGGAGTGGGGTGCGCCGGGACCGCACGACTATCACGGGCGGCTGCATGTGGGCCCAGGTGAGACCGCCGATACCTGCCGCCTCACCGTGGAGCTGCATACCGAGCACGCGGAAGGCGAGCAGATCGACCACGGCCTCGACGAGGCATTGCGCGGCATCAAGCAGGCGGCGGAAGACGCTGAACGCTGACACCGCCTCAGCACGGGGAACCACCTGTCGGCGCCCGCTGCCGGGGCAGCAGTGCCGCATACCCGGGGGCCTGCTTCTGTAACATCGCCACCGGCCGCAGCAGCATCTCCTTCTCGGCCGTATTCCGACCGGCTCCGACAGCAGCGGGCGGGGCTCCGACGCCTTCGCCACGGCGAAGCCCGGGACCGTCCCGCTCTAGATATTCGTGCCGGAGTCGCCCTCGTCGTTCGAAGAGTCCCGCTGCTTCCTCTCGCCCGGAGTGGAGAAGCCCTCGTGCTCGTCCAGCAGCTCCAGGAGCGCGGCGTCCGCCTTCCGCCTGTCCTCTTTCGTCAGTTCGAGAGGTGCGTTGCTGTAGACGGTGTACCGGTCGGGATCGACGATGTTGGCGGCTCTCAAGGTGAACGTCAGAAGGGGGCGCCACCCCTTGCGGTGGCCGACCCTCGCCTGAATCTGGGCCTTGTAATCACGGGGCTCCGGAACGAATCCGGAAAACGGTGCCTCGAACTCGATGAAGAGTTGCTGCGCTTCCCTGCCGGCCACGGCGAATACGGCCGGCAACCTCGGCTCCTCCTCCGGCCCAGGCTGGAGACGGGACGGTGAAGAGATCCACAGGAGTGGCAGATGGGAGGCGGGCTCATCAGGGAAGGTCAACCTGAGATCCTGCACGACTATCGGCTTGGCGCCGGTGTTGTGAAGGACGAGCGGAAGCCTCAGGCGAGCCATGGAGCAGTGGACGATCACGGCAAAGGAATGAGGCTCCCAGGACTTCAGGTGCCCTCGCCTCGCGTTGATCCACCAGAAGGATGCGACGGTAAAGATCAACGCGCAAACCGACACAACGCCGGCGCCAGGAATCGATGGAAACGCTTCCTGAACTGCAGCGGCCATCAACGGAAGCACAGATTCAGTGTGCCAGCCTCAGGATGGGCGCGCTAACAGAACTCGGTGAGGCGGGGGCCTTGAGCGGCCCAGCCTCTCGCTGCGGATCAGCTGGGTTCCCTCATCCTTCGGCGGTGAGATGCGCCAGCAGAGCATCCAAGTCGATGTGCCCGGGCTCGGCCCCCCTGGGCACCACCGCCTCCGTTTCCTGCAGGAACGCCTTGATTTCATGCGCGGGGGCCTTGAGCAGGGCCGTACCAGACGGCGGATTGAGGAGGACGTGCAAGTCGCAGACGTCATGCTCCTCCGCGGGCCATACGCGTATGTCCCCCTCGCCGGCGAGGCCCTCCAGGCCATCGGCCAGAAGATCCCGCCCAATGATCCATTCCACCGTCTCGTCGCTGCCGACAACGGTGAATGCGGCGCGGACAGCATAGGGATCGCTGGGCTCGTACTGCAGTCTCATGCTCGCGGAGAAGGACATCTCATGCGAGACGACAAGCTGCACAGATAGCCCCTGAGCCACGGTTTTCAACGACTTCATCGGTCTTACTCCTGGTGCCTCGACTCATCCGTGGAGGGCCATCGGAAGGGATTCCGCCGGAGCCCAAGAGGCCCGTGCGGTGATACACCGAGGTTCCATACAGCGTACGGAACATCTCTGCAGAGTAATACCATACGTCGTATGGAAAGTCGAAGAGTGCTATCAACGAGGAGAGAGTCACCTGTCACTCGTGATGACGGCGACACGGCGCCGGAACACCGGGCTTCGTGCCTGGCGACGCTGCGCATGGCGAACCGGATCGCCCGGCCGGGACCCGCGCATTGCGCGAGAGCGGCCGTGACGAAATTCCCCGGCACATCACATGGTCAACGGCAGGTCGAGAACCGTGCACGTCGCCGTGGCAACCGCTGGCGGTAGGGAGGCGGACGCCGATCTCGGGATCAGCGACTCCTGACCGCACCCGGGAGGCAGGCAGGAGGGGCTCAACGGCACCCTCCTGCCTGCACCTGTTCCGTACAACGCACGGTTCACGACAACGCACGGTTCACGCTGGTGGCGATCGTGACCCCGGAGCACTACAGACCGGGTACCAAGGGCTTCGGGATCGGCATCGGGGTGAGCGCCTACACCCTGGGCATGCGGCACGCGTTCGACGCCGACCACATCGCCGCGATCGACAACACCACCCGCAAGCTCATGGACGAGGGCCGACGCCCTCTGCCGGTCGGCTTCTGGTTCTCCCCGGGGCACTCCAGCGTCGTTTACGTGCTGGCTCTCCTGCTCTCCCTGGACGTCAAATCCCTTGCCGCACCGGTCCGCGAGGACAACTCCGAGCTGCACCACGTCACCGAGCTGATCGGCACGACCGTCTCCGGGTTCGCAAAGCGCGCCAACCTGTTCGGCGACCGGAACCTCCGGGTCGATCCGGTGCAACTGCAGAAGGTCGACGCGCTCGGTCCGGAGCCCGTACAGGCCCTGCTCGACCTGCTCTCGCAGGCTCTCCGGCCGTACGTCGTACGCCCACCCTTCCGGCCCGGACTGGGTGACCCCAACCTTGGTGGGGATCAGCAAGTCGTCCGGGTATGGACACAGGGCCTCGGCCAGGAGTTCCTCGTTGGCGCCCCATCCGTACATGCGGGCGGTGTCGATCAAGGCAACGCCCAGCTCGACGGCGCGCCGGGCTGACCGCGCTGGCGGCTTCCCGTCCAGGGCCGGGCTCGGTCGGCAGGCGCACGGCACCGAACCCAAGCCGAATTGCCCGGTGTTCGCCCCCGATGGAGAAGGTGCTCACCGTGCCCGGATTGTTCGTTGGGCTTGAAGTCATCGGCTTCCCAGCTCGTCGACGCAGAGAAGGTCGACTCGGCCGTAGCAGGCGATCGTCTTGGTCAGCTGCTTCTCGTCGGCGGCCCCGACGAGCTCGGTGGCCAGGACATGACCCGGTAGCCAATCATCGCGGCTACGGCACAAAGCGCGATCGGCAAGTGGGACTTGCCGGCGTCCGAGTCACCGATGAAAAGGGGCGCCGGCACTCGGAAGAGCACCGGCGCCCACGGCATGGCGCCTCTCACCTACCACGCGGCGGCAGTGCCCTCAGGCATAGGCGACGGCGTCTTCGACGGGCACGCGGGGCAGCCGCGGGAACCACGGGTCGGCACCGGGGTGACCGATGTTGACCACCAGTTGCGAACGCCAGCCGGTACCGGAGAAGAACTCCCCGTCCACGCCGGCCTTGTCGAAGCCCGCCATCGGACCGGCCGCGAGCCCCGCCGCGCGCACCGCGAGCAGGAAGACACCGGTCTGCAGTGCCGAGTTGTAGGCCGCGATGCCCTCGCGCACGTCGATCCGGTCGGCGAACGCCGCTCGCAGCATGTCGCCGCGCGCCGGGAAGACTGTCGGCATCTGCTCGTGGAAGTCGACGTCGTACGCCAGGATCGCCACGGCCGGCGCACTGAGCGTCTTGGCCCTGTTGCCCTCGTCGAGATGCCGGACGAGTCGCTCCTTGCCCTCGGGGGTGCGCACGAAGAGCACGCGCAGAGGCTGGCCATTGGCGGCGCTCGGCGACCAGCGCGCGAGTTCCCAGATCATGGCGAGTTCGTCGTCGGCAACGGCCGCCTCGGCAAAGGTGTTCACGGTGCGGGCCTCGGTGAACAGCACCTTTCGTCCGGCGTCGTCGAGGACATCGAGGGCCTGCGGTTCGCAGTCGGTCACGCTCATCATTTCTCTCTTGCTTCGGTTGTGTGTGGTGCCGGGGCGGGTTGACCGCCCCGGCACCACCCCGTGGGGACGGGGTTTGCGGAGCCGGCCGGGGCACAAGGACCCGGTGCTGTCACATGCGCCTGTGCCTGGCCGACGTCATGTGTCGTGTGCCGACCGCTTGTTCCGCTCCGCGCCCAGGCGGGCGAAGTAGGCGATCAGGGCGGGGTTGTCGACCGCCTCGGGGTTCAGGACCTGCTCGGCAGGGGCACCCTGGAGCAGGCGCTTGACGGGAACCTCGAGCTTCTTGCCGGTCTTCGTGTGCGGGAGGGCCCGTACGGCGAGGATCTCGTCGGGGACGTGGCGGGGCGAGGCGCCGGTGCGGATCGCGTCGCGGATCCGGACGCGCAGGGAGTCGTCCAGGCCGACCCCGTCGGCGAGGACCACGAAGAGCGGCATCCAGTAGCCGCCGTCGGGTTCCTCCGCGCCGATGACGAGGGCCTCGGTGATCTCGGGGAGGCGTTCGACGACGTCGTGGATGTCGGCACTGCCCAGGCGCACACCGTTGCGGTTGAGGGTGGCGTCGGAGCGGCCGTGGACGATCACCGAGCCGTGCGAGGTGAGCGTGATCCAGTCGCCGTGCCGCCACACACCGGGGTAGGCGCCGAAGTAGGCGTCTCGGTAGCGGCTGCCGTCGGGGTCGTTCCAGAAGTACAGCGGCATGGACGGCAGGGGCCGGGTGACGACCAGTTCGCCGACCTGGTCGAGGACAGGGGTGCCCGTCGCGTCGTAGGCGGCCAGCGCCACGCCCAGGCTGGGGGCGGACAACTCCCCCGCCCAGACAGGGGTCGTGGAGGCGCTGCCGGCGAAGCCCGAGACGATGTCCGTGCCGCCGCTGGTGGACGCCAGCTGGACGCCGGCGCCCACGTGATCGCGGACCCAGGGGTAGGCGGATGCGGGCAGAGCGGAGCCGGTGCAGCCGACGACGCGGATGGCCGACAGGTCGTGCACAGAGGGTTCGATGCCCAGCTTGGCCATGGCCAGCAGGTACTGAGGGCTGGTGCCGAAGACGGTGACCCTGTGACGGGCCGCCAGCTCCCACAGGACGTCCGGACGCGCCTGCGGTGCCGGGCTGCCGTCGTAGGTGCAGGTGGTGGCACCGGTCAGCAGGGTGGAGACCACCAGGTTCCACATCATCCAGTGGGTGGTGGTGTACCACAACAGGCGGTCCCCGGCGCCCAGATCGGTGTGCAGGCCGAGCATCTTGAGGTGTTCGAGCAGGACCCCGCCGTGCCCGTGGACGATGCCTTTGGGCAGGCCGGTGGTGCCTGAGGAGAAGACGACCCACAGAGGGTGGTCGAACGGCACCGGGGCAATGGTGAGGTACTCGACGCGGGTGGCCGCGTCCTCCCAGGGAACCCTCAGTCCTGAGTCTCCGCCCTCGGGCCAGGCAAGGCCCACGTGGTCCACGAGCACCGTGGCTTTCAGCGTCGGCAGGGCGTCGGCGAGTTCGAGGGAGGCCGCACGGCGGTCGTGGGTGGTGCCATTGAAGAGGTAGCCGTCCGCGGTGATGAGCACCGTGGGTTCGAGCTGGGCGAAGCGGTCGGCGGCGGCCTTGGGCGCGTAGTCCTGGCCGCACACCGACCACACCGCGCCCAGGCTTGCGGTGGCAAGGAAGGCGACGATGGCGTGGGGGGTGTTGGGCAGATAGCCCACCACCCGGTCGCCCTGTCCGACGCCCAGGTCGCGCAGGCTGGCAGCGACGGAGGCGACCCGGGCGCGCAGCTCCCGGCCCGTGATCTCATAGCCGGCTCCGGCCTCGTCCAGGGCGGTGATCGCGGGAGCGTCCGGCTGCAGGTTGCGCAGCGCGTGATGGGCGTAGTTGAGGGTGGCGCCGGGGAACCAGCGGGCGCCGGGCATGGTCTCCTCGGCCAGCACCTGCTCGTACGCAGTCGTCGCGTCGATGTCGAAGTACTCCCACACCGCGGCCCAGAACCCTTCGAGGTCGGTGACGGACCACTGGTACAGGGCTCGGTAGTCCGTGGGGTCCTGGATCCCTTCGGCGCCCCGGTTCCGGGCCGCCCACCGGGCGAAGTCCGCGACGCGGCTGTGGGCGGCCGACTTCGGGTCGGGAATGAAGAAGGGTTCCGGATACGGCGCGGTGTGCGGGGTGGTCATGGTGTGGTGCTCCTCGTCAGGCGGGCCGGGCGTCGGCGGTACGGCGGGCCGTGTGCAGCAGGGGGGCCCAGGCGACGGTGTCCGTGAAGTCGCCGGTGCCGGACGGGACGATGTCCATCACGACGCGGTCCGGGCGCAGCAGGACGGCGCCGGCACGGCCGCGTGCCAGCCAGCCGGCCACGGTGCCGCCGTCGCCCAGGTCGTCGACGTGGATCGTCTGGGCGCCCAGTGCCGTGGCCACGGCCGTCATCTGCGCCGTGGGCGGCACAGCGGTCAGGACGGCGAAGGAGTCCCCGAGGACGTCATCGAGGCGCACTCGCCTGCCGTCATGCCGTACCCAGGGCTGCGGGCAGAAGGTGCCGGCCAGCACGCGGCCGGTCAGCCTGGGGCGGCGCCGTACGAGTGGACCGGCGGTCAGGGCGGGGCTGAGGTCACGGCTCACCGCCTCGGTCACGCCGGGGATGCGACAGACCGTGCCCACGACGGCCCGGCGGAACGCCGCACCGCGGTCCTGTCCGCCGGTCATGGCCCAGCCGACGGCGACCGCCACGCGGATCACATGGCGGGCGTGCGGCTTGCGCTCGCGTTCGTAGGTTTCCAGCAGCCCCTCGGGGGCGCCCTGTTGGAGGACGCTGGCGAGCTTCCAGGTGAGGTTGTAGGCATCGCGCAGGCCCGCGCACAGACCCTGCCCGACGAAGGGCGGGGTGAGGTGGGCGGCGTCGCCCAGCAGGAAGACACGCCCCCTGCGCCACCGGTCGGCGAGACGGGCCTGGAAGGTGTACTGCGCCTGCCGTATCACCTCGAAGTCGTCGCCCGGCGAGGCCGGCAGGTCCACCCAGGGCGCGACCAGCTCGCGCAGTCGCTCCCATCCGTCCGGGCCGTCCAGATTCTGGTCGTCGGCCAACCGGAACTCCCAGCGGTAGCGGTCCTCGCCGACGCGCATGAAGGTGGCAGGCCGGTTGGGGCAGCAGATCTGCTCGGCACCTTCCCAGGTGCGCACCGGGCGGCTGGTGCGCACATCGATGACCCGCCAGCTCTCCTCGAAGTGCAGGTCCTCCCACACGGCGCCGATGGCGTCACGGGTGAGACTGCCCGCACCGTCGCTGCCGAGGACGGCATCGGCCCACAGGTGCTCTTCCTCGTCGCTGCCGTCGCGACGGAAGGTGACCTGGACCGGACCCGTCGGATCGTTCGGTCCGTCCGTGTCCCGTGCGACGGACTGGGTGACGGACACGACCTCCACCCCGCTCCACAGCTCGCACTCCGGGCGGCGCGCCAGGGCGTCACGCAGCAGGCGTTCCAGATCGGGCTGGTCGAACATGCTGGTCTGCGGGAAACCGTGGTGTCCGTGCATGGACCGCGGGAACTCGGTGATCACACGGCGCTGGGCGTCCAGCAGCCGCAGTCCGGGCGCCGGGCGGGCGAGGGCGGCGAACTCCTCGTGGACACCGACGCTCTGCAGGATCCGGCGGATCTCGTCGTCCACGACGACCGCGCGCGGCAGGGGGTAGATGTCCCCGTGGCGTTCGAGGAGCAAGCTGCGCACTCCGTGCCGGGCGAGCAGCAGGCCGGCCATGACCCCGACGGGTCCCGCACCGATGATCACCACCGGTCTCCGGGACGCGGCCTTCATGCCGCGTCCGTAACGGGGGTCCGCTGCTCGCCGAGGTCGATCCGTCCGTCCGGAGTGGCGATCGTGGCGGTGATGAGGTCACCGCTGTGCAGGTACTTGGGGTTCTTGGCCTGGCCCTTGAAGAACGCCTTCCACTTCAGTGCGGGCGGCAGGAGCGCAGCGATCTTCTCGGCCGCCTTGGGCGGGGCCTTCAGGGCCGTGCCGCCGGGAGTGCCCGTCAGCAGCAGGTCGCCCGGGTCGAGGGTCTGGAAGCGGGCGAGCAGGGTGAGCGCCTGTGCGGGGCGTACGATCATGTCGGCCAGCGTGCGGTCTTGGCGCGACACGCCGTTGACCGACAGCCGCAGCCGCAGGTTCAGCAGATGGGCGAAGTCCTCGGGCTCCAGCAGGGCCAGGTACGGCCCCGTCGGCGTGAAGGTCGGATAGGACTTGCTCTCGTAGAACTGGGTCTTGGTGAGCTGGACGTCGCGGGCGCTGACGTCGTTGGTCAGGACGAGGCCGGCGACGTAGCGCGGCAGGTCCTGCTCCTCGACGACGGTGCCCACGGGCAGGGTCGCGCCCATGACGAGGCCGAGTTCCACCTCGTAGTCGAGGAACTTCACGTGCGCGGGACGGATGATCGTGTCATGGGGGCCGCTGACCGAGCCGGACGCCTTACGGAAGAAGGTGGGCGGGATGTCGCCGGTGAAGCCCGAATCCTTGGCGTGGCTGCGGTAGTTGACCATCTGGGCGACCACCCGGCACGGGGTGGTGACCGGAGGCAGCGCCACCAGGTCGGCGACGGGCGTGCCGCTCTCCGCGGAGGCGGCGGCTTCGCGGACCGCGTCCCGGTCGGCGAGCAGTTCGGCGGTGGTGGCCGCCTTGGTCTCGACGCGGACGGCGCGTTCGTCCCGGACGACCCACCAGCCGTCGGTGGTGCGCAGAACGTTGGTGGTCATGAGTTCATCGCTTTCATCAGGCCCAGCAGGCGTGCGGGGTCGAGTTCGTTGTCGTCGCGCAGGGCCGTCATGACCTCGCGCAGCTTGGCGGGGGACGGGTTGGCGCCCAGGAAGTCTCGGGTGACGGGCGGGCCCCACTGGGCCAGGCCGCTCGCCGACATCGGGGCCCAGCCGGGGTCCAGGTCGCAGGAGAAGAGGTCGCCGTCGGCGAAGTGCTCCAGCATGAAGTGGTCGGGGTCGCGCCAGTAGTCGAACAGCTGGCTGCCCTGGATGTGCCGGCCGATTCCCCAGCTGCGCTTGTAGCCGCGCTCGGCGAGGTACTCCCCACCGGCGGCGATCGTGTCGAGGTCGGTGACCTGGTAGGCCGAGTGGACGTAGCCGGTTCCGGGCCCGAGGTGCAGGGCCAGCGTGTGGTGATCGACGGCCACGCTTCCCTGGTCGCACCGGATGAACGCCATCGTCGGCCCGCGTCCGCGCTGCCCGTCCAGGAACAGGAAGTCGGACACGATCATCCCGAGGGTGTCCAGGTACCAGTCCAGGGTGCGGGCGAACACCCGTGTCTCCAGCACCACATGGCCCAGCCGCTGGATACGGGACGGCTCACGGGGCGGACGCTGGGTGGCGTTCGTACGACGGTGATCGGTACCGAAGTTGAGGATCAGCGGCTCCTGCTCGGGCAGGGCGGGCAGCTGTTCGGTGCAGTGCACGACCCGGACCGGCAGGCCGGAGGGATCGAGCAGGGCGACCGACTGCCCACCGCCCGGTACGCCGATGTCCCGGACGGTACTGCCGGTGGCGCTGGCCAACCGGTCCAGGTCGGCCCGCTCGGCCGCGCGGAACGCCGGCCCGATGAACCGGGACGCACGCCCCCGCCGGATGACCATGCAGGGTGAGCCCGCGAAGGTGCCGCGCAGCCACAGTTCCCCCTCGGTGCGGGCGGCGATCGCGAACCCGAAGTCACGCGCGAAGACCTCGGCCCGGTCCAGGTCCGGCTTCTCGAACTCAAGCCAGGCCAGATCCGCCGCCTTGATCACGGGGTTCCGGGAACGTCCGGGATGCTCTCCGCGCAGGGCGCCCTGCTCACTGTGGAGGTCTTGGTGGGGCGTCTGGGGAGCGGCCCTGTTAACGGGGGTGTGGGACATGGTGTCCTCCAAGCAACACTGCTGTAATGAGGAAATCATCAACTTTGCCGTTACTCATCGTCAATAGGGTGGACCCAAATAATTGATAATCTCATCAGTAATGGCAGACTCATCGCGTCGGTTGTTACACTCGCCGTATGCCGACGTCAGCCCCGCCCAAGAACCGCTTCGAGCGGCGCCGCGCCGAGACCCGTCAGGCGCTCGTCCGTGCGGCCCGGCAGATCCTCGCGGAGACCGGGGACACCAGCGCCAGCATCCAGGCCATCGCCGAGCGCGCGGACGTCGGTTTCGGCTCCTTCTACAACCACTTCGAGTCCAAGACGGAGCTGTTCGACGCCGCGGTGACAGACGCCCTGGACGAGTTCGGGCAGGTCATAGACGAGCGCGTACAAGGAATCGACGACCCGGCCGAGCTCGTCGCCGCGGGCTTCCGGCTCACCGCCCGCATGGCCGACTCCCACCCTGAACTCATGCGGATCCTGCGGGACCGCGGTCTGGCCTACATCCACTCCGAGCGCGGACTCGCCCCGCGAGCCCTGCGCGACCTGGAGAACGGCATCGCCTCGGGCCGCTTCACCTGCCGCAACGCGACCACCGCCCTCTCCGCCTTGGGCGGCACCCTGATGTCCCTCGTGGCGCTGCGGCTGGCCCGCCCCGACCTCGACGGAGACGAGGCCGCCTCGGACCTGGCAGAGATGGTCCTGCGCATGCTGGGCGTCCCGCCGGACGACGCCCACGAGGTGACACGGCGGCCGCTGCCCGACGTCCGTTGACCCGCGCACCGACTGCGCCAGGGGCCCGTGGACACCGAAAGGCCGTGAGCCTCACCCCGTCCGCCGGTGGCCGCGTGGGCCCTTGCCCGCGACCACGACCAGCCCGTGAGAGCGGGCTCTTCCCGGACACCGTGCAACCAGATGCGGCCGGCTGAGGCTTCGCAGTCCACCAGCGCGGCGTGACGTCTTCAGCGTGGACTTCATCGCGGACAGTCTCCTGTCCCGTGCCGCACATGAACTCAGCCCGCGAGCGGACGAGCTGATCCACGACGTAGAGCAATGCCTGCGGCGCGAGGTCCCCGAACTGTGGGACGAACCCGACATCGCACAGATGACGAGGGAGAACGTCGCCGAGCACGTCATCGCTCTACTTTTCGGCATCGAGCACGGCATCGGGCCAAGGCGGATCGATCAGCCGGCCTCCGACGCAGAGCGCGCGCGTCGGCTGGCTCAGCGCGGAAAGCCGGTCACAGCGATGCTGCGCGCCTTCCCCCTCGCGCACGGCCGTGTCCTCGACCGGCTGCTCGAAGCTGCCCCGGCTCACCAGCGATGCCGAGTCGATCAACGCGGCGGCACGCAAGCTGATCGCACTGTCGATCGAGTACATGGACCGCAGATCGGAGACGGGCGTCCTGGCCTTCCAGGAGGAGCGGGATCGCCGGGTGCAGTGGCGGCTGTCGGTGGAGAACGAGGCGAGCGCACGCGTCGGAACGACCCCGGACATCGCCCATACCGCCCAGGAGTTGGCGGACCTGGCCACCGAGCGATTCGCCGACGCCGTCACCGTCGACCTCCTCGACACGTCTTCCGGAGAAGACCCTCCCTCGAAGGGCACACTCGTGGTCCGCCGGGTCGCCCAGCGGTCGGCGTTGGACGGTTGCCCCGAGACGGCCTGCCTGGAAGCGATCTACGCGGAATCGTCGGTTTTGCCGCAGCAGCTCCACAGGTATCCGGACGGATCACCACCGGCTCGCGCCCTGGTCACCGGCCGGCCCTCACGGCACCACCCCGGCCCGTCCGCATCCGTGGGCGCCGGTGCTCCCTCAAGCACCGGCGCCCACTCACCCCTGCCCGAGGTGGTCTTGATGAACTTTCTGTTCAGTTATCAGGGAACGAGGATGAGGCGGATCGGGTCGCCGATCTTGTTCTCCAGCCGGTTGACCGCGTCGGCGGCCTCTGCGAGCGGAATGTGGTCGGTGATGGAGGGGGCCAGGTCGAGACGGCCGACCTCGGCCAGCCGGACCAGCTCGGTGACGGACTCGGGGCTGCCGCCGTAGTGGCCACGCACCTGCTTGCCCAGGTAGTTGAAGGTCAGACCCTCGGTGATGGTGAGGGGCCTGGGGCTGATGCCGACCAGGATGAGGACTCCGCCCAGGCCGAGTGCGGCGGCGGCCTGCTCGCGGACCGCCGGCACGCCGGCGCAGTCGAAGGCGAAGTCGAGGCCTCGTCCAGCGGTGGCCGCGCGGACCTGGTCGGGGAAGTCGGGGGCAGCCGGATCGAGGGCGAAGTCCGCGCCGAAGGCCAGGGCCCGTTCCCGGGCGCTGGGCAGCGGGTCGACGGCGATGATCGGTGCGGCGCCGGCCAGGCGGGCGAGGCGTACGTTGTGTGCGCCGACTCCGCCCACGCCCCAGACGCCGACGGACTGGGCGGGGCGTACTCCGGCGGTGGTGACGACGGCGGCGTAGGGGGTGGAGACCGCGTCGGGGATGATCGCGGCCTGGTCGAAGGGGAGGTTGTCGGGGATGGGGATGAGGGTGTCCTCGCGGGCGAGGGTGTACTGGGCCCAGCCGCCGTCGTAGTCGATGCCGGCGGTGAGCATCTGGGTGCAGGGGCGGCGGCGCACGCAGCCGGCGCACTGGCCGCACGTCTTGCCGGCCTCCAGGGTGACGCGGGTGCCGGCGGTCAAGCCGCGCTTGAGGTCGGGGCCGAGGGTGTGGATCACACCGGAGACCTCATGCCCGACGGTGACCGTGTCGGAGGTGGCGAACAGCGGGACGAGGGAACCGTCGATCAGGTGGACGTCGGAGAGGCAGACGCCGGCGGCCTTGACCTCGATGAGGACTTCGCCCGGGCCGGGCACGGGGACAGGGACCTCCTCCACGGCGAACTTCTTGCTGTCCAGGTGGAAGCGTCCGGCGAGCATGGTGTCCATGGTGCTCTGCTTTCTGTGAGCGGCACTCCCGGCGGTTCGGGCCGACGGGTGCCGTGTGGTGCCTCGTGGGTGGGTGGTGGCCGGGAGGGGTGCGGGCGTCAGGACGACCGCACCCCTCCCGGCGTCTGAGGGTCAGGCGAAGACGTCCTGCTGGTAGCGCTCGTCCGCTTCCAGGCGGGCGAGCCACTGCTGGGCGGCCTCGTCGTCGCTGCCGGTGTACTTGCGGTAGATGGCGGCGAGCGCCTCGCGCACGGCGGGTGCCATGCGGCGGCCGTCACCGCAGACGTACAGGTACGCGCCGTCCTGGATGGCCTGCCACACGGTGTCGGCGGCGCCTGCGATTGCGTCCTGGACGAACCGGGCCGGGTGTCCGGTCACCGCGGAGAAGGCGGTGTGCACCTGGGCGATCCCGGCCTGCTCCCAGTCCTGCATCTCCTGCCGGTAGAAGTAGTCGTGCTCCGGGTGGCGGCAGCCGACGAAGACCTGGGACAGGCCCACCTGGGTGCCGTTCGCGTGCTGGTGGGCACGCTCCTCCAGGAAGCCGCGCAGCGGCGCGATGCCGGTGCCGGGACCGATGAGGAGCAGCGGCGTGGCGAGGTCGGCCGGCGGCGCGAAGGTCGGGGAGGGCACGCGCACGTAGCCGTAGAAAACGTCACCGGGCTCGAGGCCTGAGATGTAGGAGGAGCAGGTGCCGCGGTACCGGCCGTCGCCGGACAGGGCCGGGCCTTCCAGCAGACCGACGGTCAGCCGCACGTGCCGGGGATTGGCCAGCGGCGAGGAGGAGATGGAGTAGAAGCGGGGGCGGATCGGGCCCATCATGTCCAGGATGACCGCCAGCGGCAGTTCGACCGCGGGGAAGCGCTCCAGCAGGTCGAGCACGGAGACGCGCTTGCCCAGGACCTCGGTCTGGTAGCGCTCCTCGGCCTCGGGGGTGTCGGCCGTGTAGGCCTCCAGCTGCGGCCGGGTCCACGGGCACTCGGTGTGCCCGGCCAGCGTCTGTACCTGAGATCGCGTGGCCACGTCCTGCAGCTCGACGAACTCGGTGAACAGCAGGCCCGCGGTGACGGGAGTGCCCACCGGGAGGTGCGTGCGGCCGCCGGCGGGCTGGTCCAGGCGCAGGACCTGGTCGCGGTCGACGCCGAGCCGCGCGAGGGCGCGGTTGACCAGCGCGGGCTCGTTCTTGGCGAAGACGGCCAGGTGGTTGCCGGTGTCATAGGTGACATCGTCGGGGAGTTCGATGGTGATGGACTTCGCGGCCGGGCGCGGCGGCTCGATGCTGAAGTCCCACAGCCCGGTCGCGTCGCTGACCAGCTCCTCGTTGGCGACCACGGTGAGGGGGTAGGCCTGCTCGGAGACGATCGCGGGACGCACCTCGGCCTCGGTCAGCAGCTGCACCTCGAAGCGCGGCCCGGTGGTTTCGGAGGTGTCGGCGGCGTACTCCTCGGCCAGGGTGGTCCACAGGGTGTCCATCCAGCGGGTGGCCATGCCGTCGAAGTCACCGGCGGCGTCCGCGATGCCGCGCTCGATGACGCGGGTGGCGCCGGCGGCCAGCAGGCCTGCCTCGATCCGCTTGGGGAAGCCCTGGTAGGTGGCCACCCACTGGGTGTTGCCGGCACCCAGCAGCGCGAACCGCACGTTGGACAGCGAGCCCTCCGGGAGTCCGGTGGCGAGCAGGTCGTCGAAACGCTGCGCGTTGTCCGGGGCCTTGCCGTTGTAGCTGGAGGCCACGACGACAAGCAGGCCCTCGGTGGGCAGGTTGTCACCCAGCTCGTCCAGGCCGACCAAGGTGGTGCCGAATCCGGAGCGCTCACCGCGGTCGGCGATGGTGCGCGCCAGGTCCTCGCACGAGCCAAGGCTGGAGCCGTAGGCGACGGTCAGGTTCACCCCGACACCACTGACCGCGGCCTGCGCCCGCGTGTCGTCGGTCTGCAGGTCCACTGCGCCGAACACGGTCCGCTCGTGCTCCTGACGGGCCCGCACGTTCAGTTCGAAGCCGCCGGGCTTGCGCGTCAGCGCCTCCTTGACGTCCATCTTGTAGTCGTCGGTGTCGGCGAACTTGAACTTCTGCAGGACCAGCGCGAGGGCCAGACGGGCCTCGGTGAGCGCGAACTGCCGGCCGATGCAGGCACGAACGCCGTTGCCGAACGGCTTGTAGGCGTGCGGGTGGTGGTTGACCCGGTTCTCCGGCAGCCACCGGTTGATGTCGAACTCCTCCGGCCGCTCCCACGCCTTGGGGTGGGTGTGCAGCGGACCCTCAAGGATGTTGACCCGCGCTCCCTTCTTCAGCCCGTAGCAGCCGCCGATGACGGTGTCCTCCAGCGGGGACTTGCCGATCATCGGGATGGGAGCCCACAGGCGCAGGGTCTCCTCCAGGATCCGCGGGATCACGTCCATCTGCATGATCGTGTCGTAGTCCGGGACCGTGTCCCCCGGCAGCAGCCGGTCCACCTCGGCGTAGGCCTGGGCCAGGATGTGCGGGTTGCGCATCAGCGAGTACGTGGCGAACGAGAGCAGACCACTGGTGGTCTCGTGACCAGCAATCAGGAACGTCACCACCTGGTCACGGACGTTGTCGTCGTCCAGCCCCTTGCCGGTCTCCGGGTCCGTGGCCTCCAGCATCAGGCCCAGCAGGTCGTCCTCACCCGTGCCCTTCCCCTCACGGCGCTCCTTGATCACACTCTCGACCAGGTCCCGCATCAGCAGGATGTTCTGGCGGTACTTCTTGTCATCCGCCTTGCGCATCTTGGTCATCATCGGCAGCTCCTGCGAGCGCCGCAGCGACTCCACCAGCGCCTGCAGCAGCGCGTTGAGGAAGGGGTGCAGATCTTCCTTGGCGAAGGAGTCGAACCGGTAACCGAAGCCCGAGAGGGCGATGGTGTCCAGGGTCAGCCGGGTGTAGTCGTCGGTGATGTTGACCGGCCGGCCCTCCTTACGCTCCCACTTGCCCACCAGGTTCTGGGCGATCTCCAGCATCTGCCCGAAGTAGCCCTTCATCGCCCGCTGGCTGAAGGCCGGGAGGAGGACTCGGTGCGCCATGCCCCATTCCTCTTCGTGCTGGTGGGCCGTGAACAGGCCGGCTCCCGCGTAGTCCCGGACATGGGCCAGCGGCGTCTTGTCGATCTGCTTGAAGAACCGCGTCTCGTCGCAGACCTCGGCCACCAGGTCCGGGTCCCAGACGAAGACCTGCTCGATGCCGGCGATCTCCATTCCGTAGAGCCCCTCGGGGAACTGCTTGGACAGCTTGCCGAAGTACTCCACCGGGTTGGTGCTGGGGATCTGCGGCGTGTGGCCGAAGAGCGGGACCCCTCGCGGAGACCGGATGGGCCGCAGGTCGGTCTCGGGCTGTGTGGTCATGGCTGGCTCCTTCAAGGGGAAAGGCGGGCAAGGGTGCCATTCGGTGTGGCGGAGCGCCGGTACGGCAGCACCCGGTTTCCATACGCTGTATGCCTACAGTGGTACCATACGACGTATGGAAACTCAATCGGCAGACCTGGGGGCGAGAAACAGGGATGTCCGGGGCATCAGGGACGGCGTCGCCCGCGCAACGAGGTCGCATCAAGACCAGGCGCTCGCGAACGCACTCCCGACTGGAGGAGGCGAGGGGCGAGGCCGGTCGTCGCCAGCCCGCGGCTTGACCGGACTTCCCCTGGTGGGTGCGACCCGAGGAGGACATCTACGGCCCGCGACGGCGGCCGCGGCGACATCCCGGTGAGCAGCCAATCCCCTTGCCTGCCGGTACGCATCACGGCGGTCGGGTCTGCACCCATGCGCGTTGGCGGCTGACGGCAGCGCCGGAGAAGCAGGCGCGCGTGCCGCCTCGCGGCGGCCTTTACGCCTCCATGCCGCGCTCGATCGGTACGGCGTCAGTCCATGAGAACGGGCAAGGCGGGTGCGCCAGGGTCTTCTTGGCAGGGCACACCTGCGATCTGCTGCCGCAGGCGAGCACACCAGGGAAGGGGGACGGCCGACACGCCTTACCTGGTTCCATGCCTGCACGCATCAGGCGGCAGTGCGCTGAGGCCGCCGCCAAAGCGTCATGCTGCACTCCTCGAGCGCAGCTTCCAGTCGAGCCCTTTTCCTGTTCAAGGCGCGCCTCGGCAACCTCGTCGCCCACCAACCGGCCAACCAGTCCGGGCCTGTCCACGAAGCCGGAGGAACGAGGGGCTGAAAAGGGTGCCACTGCCCTCCACGCCGGCGAAGGCTGGTACCATACGCCGTATGGCGACTGACTGGAAGCCCCCTCGGGGCACGAGAAAGAGGGACGTACCACTCTCCAAGGACGGCATCTACGCCATGGCGTTGCAGCTCATCGACGCCGACGGGGTCGAGGCGCTCACCATGCGCAAACTCGCGACCGCGCTCGATGCGAACCCGATGTCGCTGTACCACCACGTGCCGAACAAGGACGCCGTGCTGCGCGGCGTGGCCCACCGGGTCGGTTCGCAGTTCAGCGCGGAGGAGCGGGGAGACATCCCCTGGCAGGACCGACTGCGTGAACTTGCCCGGGACTTCCGCGAACTGTCGCACCTTCACCCGAAACTGATGGGGTATTCCTTCACACGCCCCGACTACGTGCAGCCGGAGGACCCCTTCTGGCAGGCACTGATCGACATCCTGGCCACCGCGAAACTGCCCGAGAAGGAGATTCCGCGCGTCGCCGCGACCCTGGTCGGTGTGTTCACAGGTTTGCTGCTCAGCGAACTGAACGGGGCACTGCAGCGGTGGGCCGCTCTGCCACCGGCACCGTCGGGCCCCGACGAGGAAGATGCGCCCCCGCCCTCCAAGGACGTGATCGACACCATGTTCAACTCCACGCTGGACGCCGCGGTCGCCGGAGTGGAGAGCCATGTCGCACGAGCCCGCGAGAGGGTGTGACGGAAGCGAAACGGCTCCGGTGGGGCGGTACGCGGTCCGGCGGCGTCCCCGCCGGGCCGGCCTGGGTCCGCCGCGACAGCGAAGGGCCGCCTGCTGCGGTGTCGGCTCCAGCTTGACCTGCACGACCGGCTCCGCGAACACCGATCGTAGGCACCCGTGCGAGTCACCACCACACGTTCGAGTCCGTTCATCGCATTGAGCGAACCGACCGGCCATGCGTTCGCACCACCCGGCTCCGCCGGAGAAGGCATCCGGCCGCTCCCCGGCCGAACAGACACAGTGATGCTGCGGCGCTCCGCGCCGCAGCCACGGGGATGCGATTCCTCCCGGGCGTAAACGCCCGGGAGTCCTCGCAAGAATTCGCTGAACTCCCTTACCCCTGAACAGAAACAGCATGTCCGGGCTTTTGACCCCCACTGCTCTTTTGACCCTCACTGCTCTTTCGGGTCGAAACCGGCCGCCATGTCCGAGACGGGATTCCCCGGGGGCTCTCCTTCGCGGTGTGCGGCCGGTGGGCGAAGCTGACGGGGGATGCGTCCGGAGGCGCGCCGGGAGTTCTGCGGGGGCCGGCCGTCGCGCCCACCGGCGTGATCGGCTGCGAGCTCGCTTTCCAGGCCGCTGATGATCGTGTCCAGCACCAGGCGGAACATCCGGTCCTCGCCAAAGCCCTCGTTCATCGGCCCGCCCTCGCCGGGGGCGGGTGTGGTGGGCTGGAGGTTCGACCAGCGGTGGAGCGCGCCGTTGAGCTCGGCGATCATCACGCCTATGACGACGGCACACACGAGCGCGGCGAGCTGCGGGATCTCCGACTGCGGCACCCCTGCGGCGTCCAGTACGGCGGTGAGCGCGACCCAGAAGGGATCTTCGGGCTGGATGAAGTCCGGCTGGCTGAACGAGTAGGCCATGAGGTTGGGATGGCGGTGCGCCAACGTCCGGAAATCCGTGGCAAGTAGGCGCATGCGCTCCTGCCAGGGAGCGTCCTTCAGTGTCACGGTGCGGAACCGGGCGCCGACCATTCTCGCCACGCCACGCAGCACTGCTTCCTTGTTCGGCACGTGGTGGTACAGCGACATCGGGTTCGCGTCCAGCGCGGCGGCGAGTTTGCGCATCGTGAGCGCCTCGACCCCGTCCGCGTCGATGAGCCGCAGGGCGGAGGTGCAGATCCCTGCCTCGGTCAGAGGCACATCCCTCTTCCGAGTACCTCTAGGGGCACGCTTCGCTCTTTCCATACAATGTATGTTATCAACCAGTAGGTCCGTGAGGGGGACTCACCGCCCGTGGCGGCGATCACTCCTGCGGACCTATGTACGACACCCGGCGGACCTGTGTACGGCACCCGAACGGGCGGGACGGGCCGCGGTTCCTGTCCCTGGAGGTCGCCAGCGGCCCGTGGCCGGGCGGGCTCAGGCCGCGGCACATGAGGGGGCACCCATCACTTCCGGGAAGGCCCCCTCCATGCGGCCACCGCAGATGCGCGGTGTGCTGCGGCTGGGCGGGCGGCCGATCCGGGGCCGACCTGATGATGTACACCGTCGGCGGATCCACCCGCACGCTCTCCGGGCGACAGCCCGCCCTAAAGCCACCTCGTGCTCACTCTTGCCGCTGATTCCTCGCCTGGATGGTGTGCATCGTCCCTGGTCTCGTACCGTCGCGGGAACCCCAGCGTCTGGCGGTGGCCAGGGCCTGGACGCCGCCGTGCGGCTCGCTCGCACTCCGGACCGCGACATTCGCATGGCTTTGGCCGGCCCAGCCGGCGGACGCGGCAGCAGCCGAAGCCTGGCGCACGGTGTTGCCGGTACGGGTTCAGTCCCCGGCCGGCTGGGCTTCCATGTCACTGGGCGTCGGCCGCCCGTGCTGACACGCACTCAACCGGTCTTCCGCAACTCCCCCTACCTCGCCGATCTCGTCCATGCCCGTTACCGTCCGGCGAGCGCCTTGGCCGAGTTGCGCGGCGTTCTGACACGACCGAGAAGGTCGCCGCAGACTTCGAGCGGGCTCGGTACCCGTCACCGCAAGGGCGAGTCGGCGGTGGGCGTCAGCACGGACTCGGCGACGCCGACGATCTGGCTGATGTCGAAGCCCTCCATGTCCGCGCGGAATTCGAGGCTGGACAGGTACGCCCCCAGCCGCTCCTGAACGTCGTCGGCGTCCCGGTAGGAAACGAGGGCGTACAGCTGGGGCGCCTCACTCCCGGGGGCCGCAGGCGCCGTCCAGACGCCATGTGTGGCGATCCTGTGCTTGGCCATACCGGGAATGTGCTTGGCCCAGATGTTCTCGTAGGCGACGAGCGCCTCAGGGCTGCGCAGTGTGTAGACACGAAGCTGGTACTGGGACATGAATACTCTTTCCTTCTCTTCCGCCGCCGGGACAAAGATCCCCAGCGGCACGGCGGTTGGGAGGCTTCCCTCAGCCTTTCGCGAACACGTTCGCCAGTTCGAGCTCCCAGTCGATGTGCCCGGACTCGGTACCCCGTGGCACCAGCGCCTCCGTGTTCTCGAGGAAGGTCCTGACGTCCCGCACGGGAACCTCGAGCAAGGCGGTCCCCGCGGGAGACCCGAGGACGATGTACATCACTCGGTCACCACGGCCGACGGCGGGCCAGACCCGGATGCCCCCACAGCCTGCGGAACCGGTCAGGCCATCGGCCAGAAGATCACGCCCCAGAACCCATTCGGCCGGCTTGTCGGTGTCGGTGAAAAAAGACGGCACGGACGACATAGGGATCAGCGGGCTCGTACCGCAGGCTCATGCACATGGGCAGCGAGTAGGTGCGCGAGATGACAAGCTGCACGGCCACCCCCTGCATGACGGTCTTCAAAGACTCCATCGACTTTCGCTCCCGGCCGGGCGGCGGTCAGCGAACGCTGATCTCAACCTGGCCGTCGTGATACCAGCCACGGATCTCGTCCCAGGAGTAGCCCAGTTCGACCAGGTAGCCGACACCGTGGTCCCAGCGGTAGTCGCCGGCGTTGACACTGACGGCCGGACGCTGGACGGGCGCGGATGCGGAAGTCGCGGCCGAAGCGGTCCCCCCGGCGCCAAGAACAGCGGCACTCGCGACCGCCACGGAGAGAGCGGTGACGGCAACGCGCCTCGTGAGCTTCTTCATGATCTTTCCTTCCCGATTGGTGCGATCCGCTCCATCGGCTGCATGCAGGCGACGTGTGGCGCCTGGTGTGGCCCGAGCAGACTCTTCCATACGGCGTATGGAAGTACCCTCCCAGAATTACCATACGATGTATGGAACTGTCGAGGCGGCGAACATGGCCCGCACGGCCGACAGCGGCATCAACAGCTCGACGTTCTCGCCGAGACCGCATCGGCCACCTGGGCGAACTCCGCCTGGCCTGCGAGAAGATGCTCACCGATATCGACCATCCCGTGCTCCGCGCCGAGGAGATCAACCACACCGAGGAACAACTGGGCGGCAATTCCCGGGCGTTCGCCCACCATTCGCTCATCGGCCGTGTCCGGACTCGACCACGCCCTGGGCTGAGCCTCGCGCCTGAGGGACGAGCTGCCCGGGACTTTCGTCTCCGGAGCCGTGGCATGCGGGCGCCCGGGTCCGACCCCATGCTGGAAGCGAGGGGGGAGACAACGGAGGGAGTGGTGAGGATGCAGACCGTTGTGGATCTCACGCGCTGCCAGGGCTACGCGCAGTGTGTGTTCCTCGCACCGGAGGTGTTCGAGCTGCACGGCGAGGAGGGGTTGCTGTACGCCACGGCCGTCCCCGACGACCAGGTCGAGCGCGTGCGCCAGGCCGCAGCGGCATGCCCGGTCCAGGCCATCCTTCTCGGTGAGGAGGTGAGCACCGGTGCCCGGTGACCTCAAGGACGGCCGTATCGTCATCGTCGGCGCGTCGCTGGCGGGGCTCAGGGCCGCGGAGGCGCTGCGCAAGGAGGGCTTCACCGGCTCACTGACCGTGGTCGGGGACGAGCCCCACCCGCCCTACGACCGGCCGCCGCTGTCCAAGCAGGTGCTGCTCGGCCAGGCGACGGCGGACAGCACCGGGCTGCCGATGCGCCAGGACCCGGACGCCGATTGGCGGCTGGGCGTGCGCGCCACCGGCGTGGACCCCCTAGCGAAACAGGTGCTGCTGGAGGACGGCGAGTCCCTGCCGTACGACCGGCTGCTGATCGCCACCGGGACCCGCGCGCGGCCCTGGCCCAACCCGGAGGAAGCCGCCCTGGACGGGGTGTTCACCCTGCGCACCCGCGAGGACGCCGGGGGTCTGGCCCGGCGGCTGGCCGCCGGGCCGGAGCGCGTGCTGGTGATCGGCGGCGGCTTCACGGGCTCGGAGATCGCCTCGGCCTGCCGGGAACGGGGACTGGAGGTCACGGTCGCCGAACGCGGCCCCGCGCCCCTGGTGGGCGCGCTCGGTGGCACCCTGTCGCAGCTCGCGGCCGTCATGCAGCGCAACCACGGCGTAGACCTGCGCACCGGGGTGACGGTCACCGCCCTCCGCGGGAACGGTGGCTTCACCGGTGCGGAGCTGTCCGACGGCAGCCGCGTCGACGCCGATGTCTGCGTCGTGGCGCTGGGCGCGGTACGCAACGTCGAATGGCTGGCGGAGTCCGGGCTGGCGGCGGGCCCGCGCGGGATCGCCTGCGACGCCGGATGCCGGGCCTTCAACATGTACGGGATCGTCACCGACGACGTCTTCGTGGCCGGCGACGTCTCCCGGTTCCCGCACCCTCTGTTCGGGTACCAGATGCTCTCGCTGGAGCACTGGGGCAACGCGGTCGAACAGGCCGAGGTGGCGGCACACAACATGGTCAGTCCAGGGCCCCTGCGGCGCCCGCACCTCGCCGTCCCGACGTTCTGGTCGACCCAGTTCGGGCTCAACATCAAGTCGGTGGGCGTGCCCACCTACTCCGACCACGTGGTCATCGCCCAGGGCTCTCTGGAGGCGCGCCGTCTGGCGATGGTCTACGGCTACCAGGGACGGGTCACCGCCGCCGTCACCGTCGACATGGCCAAGTCGCTCGACTACTACAAGCACCTGATCGAGACGGCCGCTCCGTTCCCGCCCCCACCCGGCGCGGCGGACCGTGCGATCGCGGCCGACGTCACGATTCCGTCCGACGTGCCCGACCCGAGCGGGCTGTCGCACGGCCCCACCGTCGCGCTCACCGGTTACCTGCCCGATCGACGGCTGACGCTGGTGCAGCCCACCGGCTGACGTCCCGCCCAACCACGAGGAGCCACGATGGCCTCCGAGACCTTGCTGGCACGGATCACCGACTACGCCAGTCGCCCCAACCCCTACCCGCTGTACGCGGAACTCCGCGAGGCCGGTCCCGTGGTGCGGCAGGCAGACGGCAGCTATCTGGTCGGCACCTACCACGAGATCGCCGCTCTGCTCCACGACCCGCGGATGAGTGTCGACCCCCGCAGCCGTGGCGAAGTGACACACAAGCCGCCGTTCCTGCGGCTCGACGATCCGGAGCACCACAGGCTGCGCACCCTCGCCATGCGGCCCTTCGGCCCGCCGCACAGCCCGGGCCGGGTCGATGCCATGCGCGGTGAGATCGACCGGATCACCAAGGAGCTGATGGAGTCCTTCGAGGCAGGCCGGCAGATCGACGTCGTCGACGATTTCGCCTACCCGCTGCCCGTCACGGTGATCTGCCGCCTGCTCGGCGTACCGCGCGAGGACGAGCCGCTGTTCCGGGCCTGGTCCGACGCTCTCGTCGCAGCAGCCGACGTGAGGCCCGAAGAGGACACCACCGAGACGGACAAGGCGGGCGACCAGGCGCGCGTCGAGATGGGCGGGTACCTGGTCAACCTCGCCGAACAGCGCCGTGGCAAGCCGAGCGACGACATGCTCTCCGCCTTCGTCAACGAGCAGGACCCGGCCCTGCGGCTCACCCAGGAGGAACTCGCGGAAACCGCCGTGCTCCTCCTCATCGCGGGACACGAGACCACGGTCAACCTGATCACCAACGGGGTGCTCACCCTGCTGCGCGAACCCGAGCACCTGGACCAGTTGCGCAGTGACCCCGACCTGCTGCCGCGAGCGGTGGAGGAACTGCTGCGCTACGAACCTCCGGTCCACATACGTGAGCGCCTCCCGCTCGCCGACGTCGACGTCGCCGGTACGCCGATCGCCCAAGGTACCCCCGTCGTTCTGGTACTGGCCTCGGGCAACCGCGACCCCAGGCGGTTCCACGATCCCGACCGGTTCGACCCCACCCGCCCGGACAACGAGCACTTCGGCTTCGGCAGCGGCATCCACGTCTGCTTCGGCGCACCCCTCGCCCGCATCGAAGCCCAGGCCGCCCTGGGCGCACTGCTCCCCCACCTCGGCACGGCACGCCTGCTCCAGGACCCGCCCCCCTACCGTGAGAACGCCATGCTCCGAGGACCCCGCCACCTACCCATCCAACTCTGAGGCTGCGGGGCGGCGGCAGCAGGCGAAACCAGCCACCCCAGTCCATTACGCAGGCCGTGGGACCGGTGGGCAGTCGGCGCCATGCGGCCGGTGCGCGACAGGATCCTCTTCACGCTGCGGCGGGAAGGGGCCGCCGGGCGAGGTCACGGGCCTCGTCCGGGGAGAGGCCGAGCATGTGCAGGATCATCGCGGCCATCGTGCCTGCGACCTGGTCGCTGCCGGCCTCGGGCTGGTTGCACCACAGCTCCAGGAGCGCCAGCAGGCTGCCGTTCAGCACGGTCAGGGCGATCAGCGGGTCGAACACGGTGAACCGGCCTGCGGCCATGCCCTGCTCCACGTCGCGCTCGCGCGCGGAGCCGGTCCGTCGCCGGCGCATGTCGGACCGAGCTCGCTGTGGCACAGGATCTGGATGATCTCCGGGTATGACTCGGCCGTGCGCGCGCTGAGCCGAACGCCCCCGGCGAGGCGCTCGGCGGGATCGTCGACGCCGCGCAGGCGTTCGTCGACGGCTCGGGCGTACTCCTCCGGTGCATCGGCCACGGCCGCGTCGAACAGGTCCGGCTTGCCCGTGAAGCGGTTGCAGAAGCCGAGGCCCACGTCCGCGCACTCCGCGATGGCATGGATGCTGGCGCTGGTGCCGCCGGATTCGGCCAGGATCTGCCGCGCGGCGCGGACGAGTGCCCGGCGGGTCTCGGCACGACGGCGTTCGAATCGGTTCCTGCGTGGGGCTGACATCGGCACGCTCCATAAATAAGAGCAGCAGTTCTGATGAATTCATCATTGCACTGCCCGCCTCAACTACCCACCCCGGCCCACCAGTACCGACTTCGCGGATGTGAAATGTGACAGCGTACGGCCATATCTGATGATTTGATCAGTTTTGCGAGACTTGACGATAAAGCGATCGTATCTGACTATTTCATCAGAAGTGGACAAAGTCGTCCATCGGGCCTACGCCGCACGTGCCGACGCTGTCGCACACCTCCGCACCGATGGGAAGACCCGGATGACGATCACCGATCACACGCCACTCGCCGAGCCGGTGAGCCCCCGAGAGATACCCGATGCCGCAATAGCGATGCTCGATGCGGAGGGGACCGTGGTGGGGTGGACGCACGCCGCCGAGCAGCTTGTCGGGTACTCGGCCGGGGAAGTGGTGGGCCGGTCCGCCGCACAAGTGCTGCCGCCCGCCGAAAACGCCCCGAGCGCTTCCGCGTTCGCCGAGCAGTGCCGTGTCCAGGATGGCTGGTCCGGCACCGTGACGGTCCGCCACCGCGACGGCCACCCCATCAGAATGACCTTGCGGATCTCGCTGCTGTGGGGGCAGGACGCCGGCACCCGGTGGCTGGTGTCCGTGACCGACACAGGCACCCTGTCCTCGGGGGTGTCCAACGGAGCCGTGCGGGAGTCGCTCCTGGCCCACGCACCGGTCGGCATCGCCGTCCATGACCCGCAGCTGCGCTGTGCCTGGGTCAACGACGTCATGGAGCGCCACGACGGCACTCCTCCTGAGAGCCGGTTCGGACGCCGCCTGCGGGACTCACTGCCCGCCGTCGAGGCCGAAGCGCTCGAGGTGGTGATGCGGCAGGTACTGGAGAGTGGCACCACCATGGTCCACGAGTACCGGGCGTGGACGTCGACGGACCGGCGCCGGGAGCACGCGTACTCGGCCTCGTTCTTCTGCCTCCTGGACGCGGACGGCACGGCACTGGCGGTGTGCTCGATGAGCGTGGACGTCACCGGCAACCGGCGGGCGCGCGAGCGCCTTGCCATCCTCAGCGAAGCCAGCACGCGCATCGGCAGCACCCTCGACGTCATGCGGACCGGGCAGGAACTGGCCGACCTCGCCGTGCCCCTGCTGGCCGACCACGCAGTCGTCGACCTGATGGAGTCGGTTCCGTTCGGCGTGGATCCCTCGGCGGGGACCGGCAAGGCGAACGGCCGCCCACCTGTGCTGCGCCGTGCCGGTGTGGCCTCCATCGACCCGGATATCCTCAAGTTGCCGTGGGTGCGCCAAGAGATGATCCGCCCCTTCCCGACCTCCCTGTTCGCCACCGCCCTGCTCACGGGCAGGTCTTACCTGGAATCGGTGCTGGACACCTATTCAGGTCCCTGGGTCAGTCACGACCCTGTGCGGACGCAGAAGCTCCGTGACAGCGGCGTCCACTCTTTGATGGTCGTACCCGTCCGTGCGCGGCGCTGTGTGCTGGGACTGGCGGTGTTCGGCCGCTCCGAGGAGCCGACGCCGTTCCAGGAGGACGACCTCCTCCTGGCCGAGGAGCTCGTCACCCGGGCCGCGCTCAGCCTGGACAACGCTCTCCAGTACGCTCGCCAACGCACCGCGGCCCTGACGCTCCAACGCGACCTGCTCCCCCACCATCTGGGAGGCGGCGCCGCCCTCGATGTGGCCTCGCGCTATGTGCCGGCTGACATGGACCACGGCGTGGGGGGCGACTGGTTCGACGTGATCAAGCTGTCTGGCGCCCGGGTGGCCCTCGTCGTCGGAGACGTGGTCGGACACGGCATCAACGCCGCGGCGACGATGGGCCGGATGCGCACCGCCGTCCGCACGCTCGCGGACATGGAATTGCCTCCCCACGAACTGCTGGCGCACCTCGATGACACGGTCAGGCGGCTGAGCGAGGAAGATGCCGACGCTCCGGACCAGCTCCCCGCGGCGGTGGGCGCCACCTGTCTGTATGCCGTCTACGACCCGGTCACCCGGCGGTGCACGATGGCGCGGGCCGGGCACCCGCCGCCCGCGATCATCGACCCGCAGGGCCAGATCACTTTCCCCGACATGCCCGCCGGGGCCCCGCTCGGCCTCGGCCTCGGTCTGGTCCCCTTCGAGTCCGTGGAACTGGAACTGCCCGAGGGAACTCTGCTCGCGCTCTACACCGACGGTCTGGTCGAGTCCCGCGACGACGACATCGACGTGGGCCTGGATCGCCTGGGCTCCGCCCTGGCAGAGTCCGGTTCGTCCCTGGAAGACCTGTGCTCTCACGTGATCGAGACCTTGCCGACTCAGGCCCCGGCCGACGACGTCACCTTGCTCCTTGCGCGGACTCGCGGACTCGAACCGGCTCAGGTCGCCTCCTGGGAACTGCCGAACGATCCGGCCGCTGTCCGCATCGCCCGGCAGGCAGCCGCCCGTCAGCTCGGCGAATGGGGACTTGAGCCTCTGGGGACCACCGTGGAGCTGGTCGTCAGTGAACTGGTCACCAACGCCATCCGCTACGGCGGCGGGCCGGTCCGCCTACGGCTCATCCAGCACCAGGTCTTGACGTGCGAAGTCTCCGACAGCAACACCGGCCACCCACGCCCCCGTCAGCCCCACCTCATCGACGAGAACGGCCGCGGTCTTTTCCTCGTCGCTCAGTTGTCCCGCAGGTGGGGCTCCCGCTCCGCGACGGACGGCAAGGTCGTCTGGGCCGAACAAGACCTGCCCTCCAAAGCCCTTGCGGTGTGACGGGCGGCCGACGGCCGCCACAGCATGCCGATCTCTCGAGCCGCAGGCTCTCGCAAAGGAAGCCACAGATGGACATAGAGAATGTCAAGAACGCCCACTCGGCAGGCGCCTCCCAAGGATCGACGGACGTCTCCGGTTCCTGTCCCAGCGGCAGGTCGCACGCCTTCGACGGTCCGGCAGCCGCCGTGCTCGACAATCGGGGCTCGGTGATGCGGTGGACCGTAGCAGCAGAGGAGCTGACGGGGTTCCGCGCCGAGGAGGTCTGTGGGCGCCCCGTGCGGGAACTGGTGGCCGACCTCCCGGACGGCCTGCGCGACGCGGAGATTCCGGCGTCCGGCCGGGTACGGCTGTGGCACCAGTGCGGCGACACCATCGATGTCACCTTCCGGACCACCAAGGTGGGAGGCTCCGGCTCGGCGGAGGTCCTCGTCCTGGCTGCCCCTACCCACCACGTCGCCGGCCACGAACAGGGCGCGGCGCTCCTGCGTGCACTGTCCGCACAGAACCGGATCACCATCGCTGTGTACGACACGGATCTCACCACTGTGCAGACGAACGCCGCGCCGGACACCCTCGACGGCGGTCCAGTACAGCCCGGCGCTCGGCTGAGCGACGTGCTGGAAGCCAAGGACGCCGAGAACCTCGAGGCACTACTGCGCCAGGTGATCGAGACGGGTGCCCCCGTAGTCCGCAGAGACCAGCACGTGAGCTGTCGGAACGGTTCGGCGCGGCAGCGCGCGCTGTCGCTGTCCGCCTTCCGTCTGGAGGACGCCCGAGGACGCCCCACAGGGGTCGCAGCCCTGTACTTCGACAACGCGGACCAGATGCGGGCCCGCCGTCATCTGGATCTCGCCCGCGAGGTGGCCGAGCGAGTCGGAAACTCCCTGGACGTCGTGCGCACCGCACAGGACCTTGCGGACGTTCTCGCACCTGCGTTCGGGGATCTCGCCGCAGTCGACCTTGCGTACTCCGTTTTCGAGGGGGACGAACCCTCGAAGCATTTGGGCGGTGGAGACATGGGCAACGCGGCCCTTGCGCCGGCCGCCGCGGTGTGGCCGGCCGGCATCAAGCGCGGCGAGTCCATCCCGCCCCTTCCCGACCACCCCCTTTTGCGCAGCTTCCGACACGGCGAGCCAGTCGTCTTCGGCCTTGACGACTTCATCGCCATGGTCGGCGACCCGCGGCTGGTCGAGTATCTCGTCCCGAAGGACACCCATTCGGTGATGGTGGCACCGTTGCATGCCCGCGGGCTCACGCTCGGCGCCATATCGGCCTGGCGCTGCGGCCGATCCGGCCCCTTCACCCAGGACGAGGCGGATCTCATGAAGCAGATCGCCTCACGGGGTGCGCTCGCCATCGACAACGCTCGCCGTTACACGCGCGAGCACC